>CADCOP010000417.1 GCA_902803065.1 uncultured Lachnospiraceae bacterium
ACAAGAATCGTATACTGACGCGCGTAGCCTATGGTCGCGTCGGAGGCTCCGAGGAACCGGAGCACCGGATTCAGGAAACACCCGATCAGCGCTGCGTACAGTAAAGAAATCGCGACCGCGCCGTACACACTGAAAGCGCTGACTCTTCCCGCTTCTCTGTCCTGTCCGATTCCCATCAGCCGGGCGTACAGACTGCCTCCGCCAATACCGAACAGGTTCGCAAGAGCCACATTCATCATTGTGATCGTCAGGGTCAGAGTCGTAGCCGCCATCATGTAAGAGTTCCCGGTCCTGCCAATAAAAAATGCGTCCACCATGTTGTAGATCAGATTGATCAGCTGGCTGATGATCGTCGGGACCGCCATCGTCAGAAGCGCCTGCGGAACAGGCATGGATGTAAAGATTTCCTTCTTATCAGTTACTTTCATTTGTTCACCGTCCATACAGTCCCGGAACTCCGGGAATCTTTTCTGTCAGAAATATGGGCTGCCGCTCTCAGCTCTCAGGCCTGGTATCCGCGTCTGTCTGCAGATCGCGGATGGTATTGATCTGTGAGCGCAGTCCTGCTTCTCTCTCATCAAAGAGGAGATTTTTGTTGTACATATAGTACCTGTCGCAGTCATTCTCCCGCAGGAACCACACAGAATACTTTCCTATGGAGAGTTCTGTGACGAATACGACCATCTCCTGTCCCTCTCCAAAGGCCTGCTCCATAAAGTCAAACGCATACTCCAGCTGTTCAAAAGCTCCTTCGATCTCCTGATCCAGCCTTCCCGTCTGCTCCCTGAAGATCCTGCGGACAATATCCAGCAGCGCTTCTTTTTCATCCGAAGGGTTTTCCCGAATGGCAGCGGGGCCCTGCGTTTTAAGCGCCTCTGCCATCGACTCCAGCACCGGAAGGATCCTTCGGCCTGCACGCCGGACCTCCTTTTCATTCTGTCCGGCGCTTATCCTGCGCTGAATCTCAGCTGACTCAGCAGCAATGATATCCTGCATAAGAAGCGCAGCATGCTCCGCAGCTTCAGCATTCTTCAGAAGTTCTGCGCGGAAGCCCTTCATGATCTCAAGAAGTCTTGCAGCGCACGCATCGCTCTCATACGCCGTCCGGAAGTTCTCCGAGAGCCTTGCCAGGATCAGGCTGACGACCTGGAGCCTTTCGTCAAAGGCGGCAAATTTGAGCTTGTTCAGCGTTCCCGGGCGGATGGTCCCGGAAAGGATCTCATCGATCCTGTAATCCGTCTTATATTTATAATACAGTGACAGGTAATTTGCAAAGTCTTTTGCCACCAGCGGGTGCTGCAGATATTGCATTGCCACTTCCCGGTCGACGGTCAGTCCAAGCTCCTCATACACAAAGATCAGCTCAGAAAGATCCTCCCAGCCTCTCGCTGTCACGAACTGCTTTCCGTCCACTGTCGTCTCCATACGGTAGAAGTTCTCCTTGTGGATATCCAGATAGGAAATAATGCTTTCATGGATGCCGGCAGCATAGGCATATTCTTTCCATACGCCGAAATCCGCCTCCACATTGATCACCTTAACGCGGTCAAGGGTGACCACGTCAAAATCACGGACGGACCGGTTGTATTCGGGCGGATTGCCGGCAGCTACGATGATCCAGCCCTTCGGTACCTTCTGGTTTCCGAAGCTTTTTCCCTGCAGGAACTGAAGCATGGCCGGGGCAAGTGTCTCCGACACGCAGTTGATCTCATCGATGAACAGGAGTCCTTCCCTGCGTCCCGATTCTTCCATGCGGTCATACACGGAAGCAATGATCTCGCTCATTGTATATTTTGTGATGGAGCGCATGGTCCCGTCATACATCTTCTGCTCGATGAACGGCAGGCCGATGGCGCTCTGCCGCGTATGATGGGTGATCGTATAGGCAACGAGGGCAATATCGCATTCCGAGGCGATCTGCTCCATGATCTGCGTCTTTCCGATACCGGGAGGCCCCATGAGGAGGATCGGCCGCTGCCGTATCTCCGGGATTCTGTAATCCCCGTTTTCGTCCTTCTTAAGATACGCGGAGACCGCGTGCATGATTTCTTCTTTTGCGCGTTTGATATTCATATATGACATCATCCCGGCGGGGATGCTCCTCTTCAGTACTTATTCCTGCTCTTCTTCCCAGATAAATCCCGCGTCTGTCCGCAGGCTCTCATCTTCTTCCAGCTGCTCCTTTTCCAGGATCAGTTTGATGGCCCAGGGCGGTACAGCCGCGTCGGTGTAATCCTCTTCCAGGAAAACAAATGCCGTGTCCCATGCGGGGCGGCGCGACGGATAGGTTCCCCGGCCGTCGGTAAAATAGATCATTCCCTTCAGGTTTGTAAAAGCCCCCTCCTCCAGGAGTATCCGTACATAATCGAAAGCCGGGCGGAAATCCGTTCCGCCGCCCCCTGCGAGCTCGAAATTCTCCATCAGGTCATCCAGCTCCTGCCGGCAGGTGATCTTTTCATCCCTCCGGACTGCTTCATCGCACTGAAGCACACGGATGTTGACCTTGCGAAGGTAGCTTTCCTGTTCTGTCAGGACCGAATAGGTCTGCTCCAGAAAGCTTCTGACCAGTTCTCCGGATGTAGACATAGACACGTCGATCACGATCACGAACTCTTCTATTTTTCTGACTTCCCTGTATTCCTGCGGCTCGATGAGCGGCATGTTCCCGTACATCGAGAGGCCGAAGGTATAGAACACATAATCAAATGTGTCCGGATCCACACGCATTTCCTCACGCAGCACAGCAAACCTTCGCAGAAATGCCTTATAGTCATACCGCTGCCTGTTCTCCGCCTGGACATGGCTGAGCATGTCGCCGGCCCCGGAAGATGCCTCCTTCGAGAAGGTCTCCATCTCCGTCTGCGTTTTCTCGCTGATATCCTGCCATTTATCCCGGAGCATCTCCATTTCGGGCGGTGGCGGCGTTCCGGGATCCCTGTCTGCCCGCGGCCAAAGGCTGTGGTCGTCAGCACAGAACTCCTGTCTCAGCCGCTCCCTGTCGGAAACAGACAGCTTTTCCTGTGACAGGACCCGGTAGATGCCTTCCGCAGTCAGTACCTTCAGTTTCTTTTTCAGGTGATCGTATGTATTCATGCGCATGCGGCTCACACCGACGCGTATGCACCGGTAGTACATGCTGTCTATGACCGACTCCGCTGCAATATCGCACGAAATGCGCCAGAGCAGCTCATCTCCCCGCGGGCGCTTGAACAGGTGCCTGAGAAGGCAGTGCACGACCAGATGCAGGTATACCCTGTTAACAAGCCGACGGTCCTTCTCATACAGATCGATCAGGACCTTCGGATGTGCCGCGGCGATCTGCCCATCGGTTCCGATCCCCTCAATGTCCGTTGTCACATGCAGCTGCAGGCTGCTGAGCGCAAGGTCAAGGTAACGCATGCTCATATACAGTTCATTTCTCGCGTTTTTCAGGATCTGCATGCTGACGCTGTCAAATTTCAAAGAGAGCTTTTCCGCGTTATCCATCTGAACTCCTTACTGTACATTTTCCTGCAAGTCTGCTAGACTTAAGACCGAAGCTTTCTTCGGCGCTACTTTTGAGTATAGCACAAGCGTGCTGCTTTGTGCGGGGGAGATTAACATGAACGAATACGAACAGACGACAAGGGAGCTGATCCGCTTTATTGAAAAAAGCCCGAGCAGCTACCATGTCATTGAAAATTTTGCATCACTTCTGAAAGAACACGGCTTTGAAGCGCTCTCCGAGAATGACGGCTGGGAGCTGTTTCCCGGCCACGACTATTTTGTGACCCGCGGCCAGTCCTCACTGATCGCGTTCCGCGTTCCGGAGCAGGCTTTTGAAAATTTCCAGATCACGGCAGCCCACAGTGATTCTCCGACCTTCCGCATCAAGGAAAATCCGGAGATCTCAGTGCAGTCCCGTTATGTGCAGCTGAATGTGGAAAAATACGGCGGTATGCTCTGTGCCCCCTGGTTTGACCGTCCTCTCTCTGTTGCGGGGCGCGCCATGGTGCGCTGCGGTAATGTCCTTGAGAGCCGGCTCGTAAACTTTGACAGAGATCTGTGCATGATTCCGAGTCTTGCCATCCACATGAACCGCGAGGCTAACAGCGGAACCGATTATAAGATCCAGCGCGATCTTCTTCCCCTGATCGGGGCTGAGGGCAGCGAAGGCTCGTTTCTGTCCATGATCGCAGAACAGCTGAAGGTGCCGGAGAACGATATCCTCTCTTATGACCTGTCGCTGTATAACCGTGTGCCCGGAACTATATGGGGAATCCGGAATGAGTTTTTCTCCTGCGGAAAGCTTGATGACCTCATGTGCGCCTGGTCGGCTGTGACTGCTCTCATGGACGGCGTCAATGACCGGAGCATCTGCGTGGCAGCCATTTTCGATAATGAAGAAGTGGGGAGCCGGACGATGCAGGGAGCTGATTCTACCTTCCTCTCGGACACGCTTGAGCGCATCAGCATCTGCCTGGGGAAAAATCATCAGGAGCACCTGATGGCGATCGCCTCGAGCTTCATGATCTCAGCAGATAACGCCCATGCGGTCCATCCGCATTTCCCGGAAAAATCAGATCCGACCAACCGTCCCGGCATGAACCACGGCCCGGTCATCAAATTCAACGCCGCCCAGAAATATACCTCCACCGCAGCGTCTGCTGCCCTGTTCCGGGAGATCTGCGCCGCAGCCGGCGTTCCCTGCCAGACGTTTGTCAACCACTCGGACATGCCCGGCGGCTCAACGCTCGGAAATCTGGCCAACGCCCACGTGTCGCTTCACACCGTAGACATAGGCATGGCGCAGCTTGCCATGCACTCTCCCTATGAGACAGCCGGCGTTAAGGATACCCTCTATCTGGTTCAGGCGCTCGTGACCTTCTACCGGACTCATGTGGACTGCAGGGATGATGCCTTCACGATCGGGTAAGGCTTCTCTCTGTACCGGCTGAGAACCGGGGATGCTCAGAATTCATATTTCTTCCGTTTTACCGGAAAATGCTTCCGGCGGTAGTCCAGCAGCAGGCTGACTGCCGCCGCTTTTTCATGCTCTCCCGCCTTCGATATGAACTGTTCCAGAATATCCGCGGTAAAGAATCCGGAGCTGCAGAGTACCGGGAGAAGATCCATATTTCTCTCATCCAGCACATATTCAGCGGTCTCGCCCGCGTGATCCCTCAGATATGTAATGTATTCTTCCCCCGCTTCCGCCTTCAGCTGTACTGGTGTCTGAAGCCGCAGAAGAGCAAGCCGCAGAACAGTGGAGGGGAGTTCCTGAACGCTTGCCAGATAAAACAGGGAATCATACTGAGAAAGGTTGATCTCCCTCCCCCGGAAGCTCTGCCTGTACTTATATCCCGTTCCCTCATATTTGATCTCAATGATCCGGGCCGGCGTATTCTCATGAGAATCTTCATAGTATTCGGGGAACAGCAGCGAACAGAAAAGCTTTCCCCCGCGGTCTGTGAGGTCTGCCTCGATCTCGTAGGATATATCTGTGATCACATCCTTCAGGCAGCCTGAGGAAATGTCCTCTCCCTCCGTATCCGGCATAGCGCAGGTCTGGAATTCTACCGTCTGCAGATGATTGCACGCGACGAACGCTCCGCCGCCCATGCGGGAGAGTGAGGCCGGAAAACGGATCTTCCGAAGTCCCATGCAGCTGTAAAAGGCATAGTCTCCGACAGCGAGCAGCCCGTCCGGAAGGAATATTTCCCGGAGAAGGTCTCCGCACAAAGGTTCAGGGTCTGCAGCGTCATCCCCCGCCATGTACTTCTCCCCGTCCCGCACCGCGTACAGGAGCTGATGCGCCGGGATCCTCACGGAAGGCTCCGGCGCAAAACAATGATCTGCCAGCTCCAGAACCGGCAGACCATCCACTTCGGACGGTATTTCAGCAAATGCTCCGCTTCCGAAGCACCGGCAGATGACCGCCCCGTTATTCTTTCTGATATAAGCAATCTTTTCGATCATGCAGCATCTCCGCATCCCCCGGATGCGGCAGCTGCCGTATCCGGGTGTTTTTTTCAGTCATCATACCGGACAACTTCGCAGACCGTCAGGACATCATCTCTGACATGGAACCGGATATCGTATCCGGCATACGCCATGCCGTAGCGCCTGTCCGGATCGTTCTGGTAAGACGGCCTCGGATCCTGCGCAAGAAGCGCGATCGCCGCCGGGCGGTGCTCCTCGGGGATCTGTAAGAGAAATTCTTCCGGGAACTCAACCTTAAGCTCATACGCCTTCACCCTGTCAGCAAATCCGCACACCGCTTCCGGATGGGAATCCGTGTAGGCCAGGTATGGTTTGATGTCATAAATGGGAGTCCCGTTCATCAGATCCGCGCCGGAAACATAAAGGACCGGACCGTCCTTCGGATCCATGTCTACCTTCTCAAGCTTCACGCAGGAGAGTCCGATCGGGTTCGGGCGGAAGGGCGACCGGGTCGCAAATACACCCATGTGCGTTTTCCCTCCCAGTCTGGGCGGCAGCACCGTCGGTGACCAGGTATCCCTGATGGCTTCGGAAAACTCCCATAGCAGCCAGATGTGGGAATACTCATCCAGCCCCTTAAACGCGTTCGGATCGCGGTACTCCGTTTCAAATACGATTCTTCCCCTCAGGTCACTCACAAGCCCTGCCTGCCTGGGGATCCCGAACTTTTCTCTGAAGTCTGTCTCGATCCATGCAATTTTCTTCATCCGGACATTCTTCCTTCCTGCTGTGTATTTTCCTGACTTTTTCCGGCTGTTCCACCTTTTCAGGCTGTTCCCTGGTTTCACTGTTTTCCGGATGGTTTCTGTTTCCCTGTTTTCAGGCTGTTCCCTGGTTTCACTGCTTTTTCCGGATGGTTTCTGCTTCCCCATGTGACGAGATCCGGAAGCCGCGCTCAGAGCAGGAATCTCCGGATTGCCTCAGCGCAGCCATCATGGTTATTATCAGCGACGACGGTATCGCAGATCTCCTTCACATCCTCCGGCGCATTTCCCATGGCGACCGCAAACCCGGCTGTCTTCAGGCCTTCCATATCATTCGGCGCGTCACCGACCATGATGATCTCATCTGTAGAAATGCCCAGGAGGCCTGCCAGGTTTTTCAGGCCGCTTCCCTTGCTCACGCCTGCCGGCGAAAATTCAAGGGCAGAAATGTTCGCGTCCACCATCTCCGCCTGCGTCCCTGCGGCAAGAAGCCTTTCTCTTGTGATCTCTCTCTCCTTTGGGCTTGTGTGATACAGGTTCAGTTTTTCGGTATTCAGTCCCTCCGCGAGTATCATTCCAAACAGATCCTCTGTAGCCTCTGCCGTTTTCTCAAACAGCTCCTGGAACGGCTCCATCTGGTAATGGGCTGCTCTCATCTGCTGCGACCGGTTCATCCAGCCTATGCCTCTGCAGAACGCGTGCGGCATGATATCCCTGCCGGCGGAAACACTGTGAAGCATCTGCACAGTCTCCTTCGGCAGTCCTTCCAGGTGAAGAATCTCCTGTTTCCTCAGGTCCATGATCAGGCCCCCGCTCTCGCCAACCAGGTAGTGCATATCCGGAAACATTTCAAGGTACTCCGTCATCTCCATAAGATTCCTGCCTGTGCAGAAGACTACTTCCCTGCCCGCCTGCAGAGCGTCGCGGATAGCCTGTGCCGTCTCCGGCCGGATCACCTTCTCATCGTCCAGAACAGTTCCATCCATGTCAAGCGCAATCAGCTTATACTGCTCAGTGATGACCGTAAGCCGCTCGTTCTCCTCTGCGGCGTCCTCAAAAACGCGCAGAATGCGGCCCAGGTATCCTCCCTTCTTCTCCGGAAGAGACAGGAAACGGATCCTTGTC
>CADCOP010000418.1 GCA_902803065.1 uncultured Lachnospiraceae bacterium
AAGCGCGAGACGGGATTCGAACCCGCGACCCTCGCCTTGGCAAGGCGATGCTCCACCTCTGAGCCACTCGCGCATTCGTTTGTATCAGCGAACAAACAGTATATTACAATATCTTCACTCTCTTGTCAACCCGAAATTTCAAAGAATCGGCAGATCCCCGTCCTGTACAATGTTCTGCAGCCAGATACCTTTGCGAAGCAATATGTAGCCGATCGCACATTTGATAAGATCGGTGCCCTCCACCAGAACATACATCTCCCGGATCGGGACAATGTCCATATGGACCAGGAAACGGGCAAACGGAATGCATACGCACCAGATATATACACTGTCGAAGAAGAATGTAATGATCGTCTTTCCGCCCGACCGCAGCGTGAAATAGCAGGTATTCAGGAACCCGCGGGCAGGCATGAGCACCGCCTGTACCATGATAAAGAAAGCCGCCGTTTTTCTGACGGCGTCCGTCGTCTTATACATCCGGGGGATAAACGGCGCGCAAAGAAACATGACCGCTCCGACAAATGTGCAGCCGATCACGGCGGAAGCGATCAGCTTTGTATCCGTATCCTTCGCCCGCTCCATGTCTCCGGCGCCGAGCAGCTGTCCTACAATGATAGAGACCGCCGTTCCGAGGGCAATGAAAACAATGTTGAATACATTCGCAATGGTTGAGCAGATGTTGACCGAAGCAACGACCTCCATGCCGCGCATGGAATAGGCCTGGTTCAGGGCTGCCATGCCGGCGGACCAGAGAAGCTCATTAACCATCAGCGGGGACCCTTTGATAAATATCTTCTTCTGCAGCTCCATGGGAACGCGGAAGTTTCTGTAAGCATTCTCGATAAAAGAGTATTGCCTGTGCTTTACGTGGACAGAGAGGATCACGATCAGCGCTTCAGCAAACCTGGCGATCACGGTAGCCGCAGCCGCGCCGGCAACACCGAGGCGGGGAAACCCGAACTTACCGAAGATCAGGACATAGTTAAGGCATACATTTACAACGATAGCCGCGACGCCGGCATACATCGGCAGCATCGTCTCCCCCATCTCCCTGAGGGACCCGGCGTACGCCTGCACGGCTACAAATGCCGGCAGACTGATCATAATAATATGAAGATACTGCAGCGCGTAAGCATGCGCCGCAGCAGGATCCACCCCACCGCTGCCGCCGTTCTCATGCAGATACAGAAGGATCAGCCTCGAGCCTCCCATGCCGAAGACCAGCATTCCGATCACGAGAGCAGCCGCGCCGTAAATGATCTTGAAGCGGAAACAGCTGCGAAAGCCTTCATCATCACCCTTTCCGTAAAACTGCGCGCCGAAGATCGACGCCCCGGCAATAACTCCGAAAATCGAGATCTCAAACACAAAGATGAGCGTATTGACAACAGCAACACCCGACATGGCTTCCGTGCCTGTCTGTCCGACCATGATGTTATCCAGGAGATTGACTGAATTCGTTATGCCGTTCTGTATCATGATCGGCAGGGCGACATACAGCAGCATCCTGTAAAAATCCGCATCGCCTATATATTTTTTCCAGAATTTCATATTACCTCCGGTCATGATCAGTCAGTTTTTTTGTCGGATCATTTTTTACGAAAAATCAGAAGACCCGCGCCGCTCTTCTCGTTCAGGCAGTATTTCCTGAGCAGTTCAAATCGTCCGTCCGCGACAAACGCGTGCAGGAGCGTATCCGTCAGATGACTGAAAAGTACAAGAACAGCGTCGCTTTTAAGCAAAGGCCAGGCAGCTCCCGGAAAACGCTCATACAGAAGCACCGTTTCCGGGTCCTTTTCAGCGCCCGCTCTTCCCGGCAGATCCGTTATCAGTTCATCAAACAGGTATGTGTGTTTAAAATCGAAAAAATCCCTGTGTATATAGTGAACAGGAAAACCCAGAACAGAAGTGTTCTCCCTTGCTCCGTCCACAGCCTCAGAGAGCGTATCAATGCCGTACATGTCTCCCGCCCGAACACGCAGATTTCTCTCGATCAGCATTGTCCCGGTACCGCAGAACGGATCCAGGACCTGGGCGCCCTCCTTAAGGTACGGCAGGGCAAGCTCCACGCAGAGTGCGGCGTTCTGCGGCAGAATGGAATCGGCGGTCACACGCTTTCTGTATGAGAAGCGGGAATCACGCACCATGCACAGCCGCAGCATCGGAATGAAGGATCCGTCCTTTTTCTCCAGAAGGCGTATCTCAACCTCGTAATCGGA
>CADCOP010000419.1 GCA_902803065.1 uncultured Lachnospiraceae bacterium
TCCTGCTTTGTCAGCCGGAATTCATTCTCAGCCTTCAGCGGTATGCTGACGACCCTGCCGCCCGCGAGCGTTACGCAGGGAACATAGCTGACGTAGCAGGGCTGCGGAATGAGGACCTCATCCCCGTCATTCAGCATCGCGCGGAAAGCCATGTCAATGCCTTCGCTGCCGCCCACAGTCACAAACGTTTCCTTCAGCGGGTCGTACTTCAGCCCGAAACGACGGTCCAGGTACCGGCAGATCTCCTCGCGCAGGCCTTTCAGTCCGGAATTGGATGTGTAGAAGGTGCGTCCCTTCTCCAGCGTGTAAATGCCTTCATCGCGGATCGCCCACGGCGTATCAAAATCAGGTTCGCCGACGCCGAGCGAAACTACGTCATCCATCTCGGCAACTATATCAAAAAACTTACGAATACCGGACGGCGCAAGCGCCACGGCCTTATCACCCAGCGGATTTCTCAAAACGTCACCAGCATCCTTTCATCTTTTTCCTTCTTGTTGAAGATGGTTCCCGCGTCCTTGTACTTTTTCAGTATGAAATGAGTCGCTGTACTGATCACGGTATCCAGTGTCGACAGCTTGTTGGAAACAAATCCGGACACCTCGCGCAGGGTCTTTCCTTCGAGGATCACAAGAAGATCATATGCTCCCGAGATCAGATATACGGACTGTACCTCAGGATAGTTGTAGATACGCTCGGCAATGGAATCAAAGCCCATATCTCTCTGCGGAGTTACACGCACTTCGATCAGCGCCGTTACCTTGTCTGCCGATGTCTTATCCCAGTCGATCAGCGTATGATATCCGCAGATGACCTGTTCCTCCTCCATTTTCTGGATCTCGTTTGCAATGACAGCCTCGGTTGTGCCCAGCATGATAGCCATCTCGGCAAGGTTGATCTTGCTGTTCTTTTCCAGAAATGCTAAAATCTGCTCTCTCATTCTTTTCTCCGTTCTTTTATATCACTGTTAAAAGTCCTGCAGTCCGCCGGACCTTATGACTCATGACTGCGCGTGTATTCGTTGTCAGCGAGCTTCGCAAGCATGTCCTGCTGCGGCTTCTCCAGGTACTGTGAGTCCTCTCCGTTTGTCAGGATCCGCCGCGCTCCCCGGACCGTTCTTCCGATCACAGCTGACCGGATCCCCGCCTGCGCGAGGCCGCGGATGATCTTATCGGCAGATGCGTCGGTTTCCGCGGTGATCAGAAGGCTCCCCTGGCCATAGAGCTGATAGGGATTTAAGCCGAGATACTCGCATATCTCCACAGTTTCCTGCCGCAGAAGGATGCTCCGCAGGCCAGCCTCAAATCCGGTCTTCAGGTACTCGCCAAGTTCCCAGAGAGCTGCGAAAATGCCGCCGGAGGACACATCGTGCATGGCGAGCGCTCCTCCCTTCCAGGCAATACCTGCCGCCTCTGTGATCAGTATTCTCTTTTCAAATTCTTCCGCGTCCGCAAGCATTGTCTGCGGGAAACGGCCCGAGAGCTTTTCCCGGAAGGCCCGAAGCAATACTGCCGTTCCCGCAAGTCCGGTCTCGCCCGCCATGATGATGGGCATCCCTTCACGGGCGGTCTTCGTCAGCTGCGCGCTGCCTGCCGCAGGCTCTGCGGCGCTTCCGATTCCGGTAAATGTCACGACAGGGCGCGACACCCCATGGCTGATACAGGTATGGCCCCCTGCCGCCTCCATGTCGTTATCTCTGCAGAACGCAGCGGTCTCTGTCATGATCCGCTTCAGCTCTGCTTCGTCCATGTCCGCCGGAAACACGATATCCGTTCTCAGACTGCCGCATACAGCGTTCCCGCAGGAGAGGCCGTTCATGACCGAGCTGATCATCATGGGGATCGTCAGGTCGAACCGGCCTCCTGCCGTCCCGCATACGCTGGCGGTCACAGCGGCGCCGGTCACAGCAAAGTCAGAGCCGTAACCCACATGGGCTCCTGCGGCGCCCGAGAGCCGGAGAGGCCTCAGTACGGATCGGTCCATGACAGCCGGGAGCGCTTTTCCTGATCTCATATGAAGCTTTTCACCTCTCAGCCTGTATAATTTATGTCATTTTCGATATACGAGATATCCTCTTCCGGATCGGGTACGATCTCCACCTGCTGTGAAGCTCCCGTTCCCGGATCCGGCTGAACAGCGTTTTCGCTCTGCGGCGCGTCGCTCTCTGTCTGAGGCGTGGAATACGAGGCCGCGTTGTTGACAACGTTGTAGACCTGATTGATATCTCCGGAGGAGATGGCCGTATACATGGCAGACATGAGCGCCTGATTCGATGTTGCCACTCCCACATCATAGATCGTGCCGACAGCATTGTAATAGCTGCTGTTGATCTGCACCGTATCCGTCAGCTCACCGTCAATATAGATGTATTTCCAGAGCTCGGCGGAGTATCCCGTGTGCGGGGACTGGGTCTGGTTTACATAACCTACCGCCTGCTCCGTATCGGCGATCAGTTTCGA
>CADCOP010000420.1 GCA_902803065.1 uncultured Lachnospiraceae bacterium
CTTCCGATATGCTGAACAAGTGCCGCTACATGGATGAAATCACCGGTGGAAGGGGGATCACTTTCGCCACCGGCACGCCAATCTCCATCAGCATGACTGAGCTGTACATCATGCAGCGCTATCTGCAGCGGTGGCGGCTGAAGCATATGGTACTCGACCAGTTTCACGGATGGGCTTCCACTTTCGGGGAAGTGGTCACTGCGGTGGAACTGGCCCCGGAGGGCACGGGCTACCGGATCAAGTCCCGGTTTGCGAAGTTTTACAACATACCGGAACTGATGAGTCTCTTCAAGGAGATTGCAGATATCAAAACAGCAGACCAGCTGGCGCTCCCGGTTCCGGAGGCGGTCTACGAGACGGTCGTACTGCCGCCCAGCGACATGCAGAGGGAGATTGTTTCTTCCCTGGCCGAGCGGGCGGAGAAGGTCCGCTCCGGCGGGGTGGACTCTTCGGAAGACAATATGCTGAAGATCACCAATGACGGCAGGAAGCTGGCTCTCGATCAGAGACTTGTCAATCCCCTGCTTCCGGATGATCCCGGTAGCAAAGTGAATGCATGCGCCGGGAAGTGCAGGAAGATCTGGGAGGAGACGAAGGATGAGCGCCTGACACAGCTTGTCTTCTGTGATCTTTCCACGCCGAAGGAAAACGGAGAATTCAATGTCTATGAGGACCTTCAGAAGAAGCTGACGGGTCTTGGCATCCCGGAAAAGGAGATCGCCTTCATTCACGATGCAAAGACGGACGCGAAGAAGGCGGAACTGTTTGCAAAGGTGAGAAGCGGTCAGGTGAGGATCCTGATTGGGTCCACTTCCAAAATGGGAGCCGGTACAAACGTCCAGGATAAACTGATCGCACTGCATCACCTGGATATCGGGTGGAAACCTTCCGATCTTGAACAGAGGGAAGGCCGCATCATCCGGCAGGGAAACAGTAACGATACGGTACAGATCTACCGGTATGTTACAGAAAACACTTTCGATTCCTATATGTGGCAGCTTATTGAGTCGAAACAGAAATTCATCTCGCAGATCATGACCAGCAAGGCGCCGGTCAGAAGCTGTGAGGATGTGGACGAAACGGCGCTGTCCTACGCCGAGGTGAAAGCGCTTGCCGCCGGCAATCCGGAGATCAAAGAGAAAATGGAACTGGATGTGGATGTGACGAAACTAAAGCTTCTGCGTTCCAATTTCAAGAGTAATCTGTACCGCCTGGAAGATGAGATCGCAAGGGTCTATCCCGGCAGGATCGCAAAGTATAAAGAACTGATCCGAGACTATGGACAGGATCTGGAACTTCTGGCGAAGGAGCGGGAGAAGTGTAAGGACGCATTTTCCATGACTGTGACGGGCACGGTTTACACGGAGAAAAAGGAAGCCGGCAGCGCCGTGATTGCGCTTTGTTCCGAGCTTGGAACGATAGGCGTGATGGAGACCGAGATCGGAAACTATCTTGGTTTTACGATGGCTCTTTCCTACAGCGCACTGGAGAATGAATACCTCCTGTCGCTCAAAGGAAAGGCTGTCTACAGGACGCATCTGGGCAAGGATCCGGGCGGCATTATTACGAGAGTGAATAACACGCTTGATACGATCCCGAAATCCCTCGCCCAGGCGGAAGAGAAGCTGAAGGAGACAGAGGAACAGCTTGAAGTGGCAAAAACGGAGGTCACCAAACCGTTTCCAGGAGAAAAAGAATACCAGGAGAAGACAAGGCGTCTGGCTCAGTTGAACGCAAAGCTCAGCCTGGATGAGCCGGGCAGCAGGGATGCAAACGGAGAGCCTCTTGTGGCGGAAAAGCAGGAAGCATACTGTACCGGCACAAAGGCAAAGGTCATATAAAAGGAGCGTGATGAAATGGAAAAGAAAGCGGAAAGCACGATCAGCGAGCTGAACCGGAAGATCGAATCGCTGCAGGCGAAGCGAGATGCCGTGATCAGAAAGGAAAAAGAGAGGAAAACGAAGGCGCAGGAAAAATGGAGGCAGCAGTTCATAAAAGTCTTTATCCCCCATGTTTCCGGCGTCTTTGGCGAGGATTATGAGGAGGACATTCTCCCCGAGAGGCTTTCGGATGCTCTCGGGGATGTCCTGGGACAGATAAAGGAGGATGCGGAAGATGAGCGAAGTCGGGGATGCCTGTCAGATCGTGATGATCTCGGGGAGGATGATCGCAGCAACGGCAAGTCTGACCTTTAAGACGGCCATGCTGATGATGAAGATTTACAACTCTCTCTATCTCGGAAAATGGAAGGGAAAAACATCCTTCCAGAGGTTCCGGGCGATCAAGGGAGATGAGTTCGAATTTATCAACATCTGCAGTGAAGATCCGGAAAAGCTGATGCAGATCGAGAAGGAGATGGAAGCTCACAATCTTCTTTTTGCCAGACTGCCGGATCTTTGCGGCGGAGACGGAAACACGCAGTATGTCATTGCCCGTTCGGATATGAACATCTTTGCCGCGTTTTTAATGGATCATATCCACGGGGAACTGAAAAATATCAAAGTCGGCCCCATCGCGGAGTCTGACTACGCAAAGACGGCAGTTCACCCGGAAAGCGGTGAATATACGCAGGAGTTTCAGGACCTGAATGAGTCGGCCCGGGAAGAATATGCAGCAAACCGCCTGCAGATCGGAGTGGAACATAAGGAGGAAGTCCTGCTGCTGCCGCTTCTGAAACAGAGAACCATTGTGGATGAAGAAGTAAAGGATTCTGTGGCCGATATCCTGCCGGAGTCGGAGCAGCTGATGGTCACCAGATACGGGCAGCGGCAGGAGATTACGTTCTCGGCGCTTCTTATGGATCCTCAGATCCGGCTTCGGAATGAGATCCTGCGGCGCGGCGAACAGATGCAGCTTATCTATGAGGAGCCGCTCAGGGAAGGGGAGCGCTTTGCGGCATTTCCGGTTCACGACGGATTTCATGTGGTGGTTGTGCCGAAGGAAGATCTGCTCTCCGGCAATACATCGCGGGAAATGCAGTACAGAGCCGTGCCGGTGGAAAAGCCGCCGACGGCCATGCTCTATACCAGCAAGAACTATGTTGTAATGGATCTTCGCAGCGGGGAAAAGAGCATCTGCGACGGGCAGAGTGTCATGGATCTGCTGTCCATACCGGCACTGCCTGTGCAGAAAGAGCAGCTGCAGAACCTGGCGCGAAATATCGAGAAGAATGTGGGAAGCGGCGCACTGGTTCCGGCGGTACCGAAGAAACACGGCGGGAGGTGATGAAAGGTGGAAGAGTATTACGTTCACAATAAACCCAACTACAGGATGTACTTTCTGCTGGCCATCATCCCCATTTATGTCGGCTTCGGGCTTGGCCGGTTGTACGGCGTCAGTTTCGGAACAGAGAACCTGACGGCCTTGATCCTGCGCTGCATCCTGGTGCCCGTTCCCGTCCGGCTTACGCCGATCACCGGCGGAACCGTCGGAGCGAGCCTGCTGGTATACGCCATGATCTGCCTGTACCACATCAGCACCGTGCACAACTATATGCCAGGAAAGGAATACGGAACGGCAAGGCTGGCCCCGGCGCAGGAACTTAACGAAAAGCTGATGGACGACAATCCGAGGATGAACAAGATCCTGTCGGAGCATCTGCGGGTATCCACCAATACCCGCAAGACCGGCCTGAACAACAATGTGCTGATTATCGGCGGCTCCGGCGCCGGCAAGACTTTCTACGTCGTGAAACCGAACGGTTACAATTGTTCGAGTTCCTTCATTTTCTGCGACCCGAACAGATAGTTTGTATTAAGACGAAAAAATGTTGCCTGAAAACGAGATATTCGGACATACAGCAAAAGGAGGCGTC
>CADCOP010000421.1 GCA_902803065.1 uncultured Lachnospiraceae bacterium
CCACCGGCTGATAATCATAAATGCACAGTTCGCGGTTGTACTCAGAACGCGCGTATGTATGGTGCTCATGGATGACGAAGTTCGGGATAGCGCACTCCAGGTGCAGTGCAGCTGCTGTTGAAAGCGGGCTGCCGCAGGCGTGTACCTGTACTCCGACGTCAAAGGTATAGGCCATGTCACAGATCTTTTTGATCTCTGTAATACCGCCGCATGTGCCTACATCCGGCTGGATCACCTGAATGGCATTTTCCTTGAAGTATTCGATGTACTGCCACCGTGTGTATATACGTTCACCATTGGCGATCGGCAGGCCTGTCTCCTCATGCACCCAGCGGGACAGCTGCGGCGTGGGAGTACTGGGCTCTTCGAAGTAGAAAATATTGTACTTTTTTTCTTTTTTTTCCAGTTGAGCGGCAGACTGCGAATCTGTAAAGGAATGGTTCTCAATGATGATATCCACCTTAGGCCCAACGGCTTCCCGGACAGCGCGTACTCTCTCTTCATACATGTCCAGATAACCCGGAGAAAGCAGGCCGATGCGGTCCAGATCATTGTAGTTGCCCTCATCCGGCTTGAATGTAAAGAAGTCAATTTTGATGGCATCATACCCTTCTTCTACTGCTCTTCTGGCTTCCCGGGCATAATCCTCAGGCGTTCTCTGCGGAACGATCTGATCCGTCCAGGAGAACTGGAGCTGGGAGGCGTAAGCGCGAAGTTTATCACGGCGTTTGCCGCCTAGAAGCTGATATACAGGAACATTAAAGTATTTTCCTTTGATGTCCCACAGTGCGATATCGATGGCGCTAATGCCGGCGAAGATCACAGGACCGCCATTCTGTCCCCAGAAGGTGGTACGATACAGCTTATCCCAGATGATCTCCGTGTCCAGCGGGTTCATGCCAATAATCAGTTTTGCAAAGTTCTGAACAATTCCGTAAGCAGCAATCTGCGCTTCACCATACGCCAGGGCTGCCTCACCGTCACCGTAAATGCCTTCATCCGTATAGATACGGCAGACGATCGGACGCCAGTGCCCCTTCTTCAGGTTCGTTTTAAGATGCAGTACATCTACTTTTGTAATTTTCATTTCATTTCCCCCAAAAAATCCATATCCTCGTTCTTCCGGACAAATGAATGTTTCTTATCTCCCCAGCAGCGCCAGCGAAATGGGCGGACAGTATGCTACAACGAAGAACGCGATGATCAGACCGATCAGGAACGGCCAAGCTGCCTTGGTGATCTTATCAATACTGATACCTGTCATGGAGGAGCCCACAAACAGGTTGAGCGCCACCGGCGGTGTAACAAAAGCGATGGCGAGAGCCAGCGTCATGATGATACCAAAGTGAATGGGATCCACGCCAACCTGCTGCACGACCGCAAGGAGCGTCGGAGCCAGAATAACGATAGCCGGTGTGGTCTGAACAAACATACCCACGATAAACAGGATAATGAAGATCATGAACAGTACTACATAGTAGTTCGTAGAAATGCTGAACAGGAAGTTACTGATGATCTTCGTGATGTTCAGATACGCGAAGATGGAACCGGTTGCTTTTGCCGGCGCCATAACGAACATGGTACCTGCGATAAACGCTGCATTGTCGCGGAATATCTCCCAGAGCCGTTTCAGCTTCAGCTCACGGTACAGGAACAGTCCAACGATAATACCATAAACCGCGGCTACGACCGCAGCTTCCGTCGCGGTGAAGAAACCGCCGTAAATACCTCCCAGAATAATGACTGGCATAACCAGCGCCCACTTGGCATCCCAGAGAGATTTTCCGACTTCTTTGATGTCAAAATGGTTATCTCCCTTCAGTCCGTGCTTCCTGCAGTAGACATAGTTGATGACCATCAGAATGCCGCCCACAACGAGCGCCGGACCAAGACCTGCGATAAACAGGGAACCTACCGACTGGTTACAGGTCACGCCGTACAGTACCATCGGATAAGAAGGCGGAACAATGACGCCAAGACCGCCTGCGCAGCAAGTCAGACCGGTTGCGTAATACTTGTTATATCCATCCTGTACCATCATGGGGATCATAATGGCACCAATAGCAGCTACGGTAGCAGGAGCAGAACCTGAAACCGCGCCAAAGAACATGCAGGCAATGATGGTTACCATACCCAGGGAACCAGTCACGCCGCCAACCAGGGAATTAGCAACCTTAACCAGGCGCTTGGACAGACCGCCGGTCTCCATGATGGTACCGGAGATCATAAAGAACGGGAGAGCAAGGTTGGTAAAACTGGCGACACCGGAATACAGCGACTGAGCTACAAAGTTCGGAGTCGTTACCGGATTCATGGTCAGGAGCGCAAACAGCGCGATAAAAATAGATACTGCGATCGGAACGCCCAGGAACATCAGGGCGAACATGATTACAAACATTAACCCGGTTGCCATATTACTTGTTTCCTCCTTCCTTTCCCTTCATCTCTGCCTGTTTGCGCAGGTAGATCTGTTCACATTCGTCCAGATCCATGGACGGTTTGGATGTGCCCAGATTGCTCTCATCTTCCTTCATCAGCTTAATGGTATCCTCCACCAGACGGATAACGCTGAGCAGGATGCCCAGAGGAATGATGGAATACACAAGCCGCTGCGGAATATGAAGCATCGTTGTCTGGCTGGTGCCAAGAAGCTTAATGACATTGAACATGATGAAGCTCACATAAATGTTGAAAAGAGCAAAGATAATATTTGAAGCAATCAGCATGCCCCGTTTGATCTTGAAAGGCATCATGTCCAGAAGGAAATCTATACGCAGATGTTTCCGCTTTGTCACGGCTGCGGAAACGCCGAGATAGATCATCCAGACAAAAAGGATGGTTGCCGCCTCTTCCATCCATGTGATGGAATGTTTTAACGCATAACGACTTATAACCTGCCCGGTCAGCATGATTGTCAGAGCGATAAAGCAGATCGCTGCCACATACAGTTCGATGTTATCCAGGAAGGTACGAAGATCAAATTTCCCGTCTTTCATTACAAAACCTCCGTCTTGCTAAATATGCTCATATCCGGCTTAACCGGACATAAAATGAGCCGGGTTCCATTCAATTGGTCCCGGCTCCTGTAAATGCCTGACCGTCCTGTGTGTCAGTACGCCTTAAGGCACGATCATGATTTGTTCGCCTGATAATCAGCCACGAAGTCGATCAGCTTGTTGTAAGCATCCGAACCCATCTGCTCTTCGATCATCGGCCATACGCTCTTGGCTTTATCCTGGAACGCCATCAGTTCTTCGGTGCTCAGCTCGATAATTTCGCAATGAGTCTTGATGATCTCAAGGAAACCGTCAACCAGTTTCTCTGTGTTCTCACGGCCAAGGTTCTGTGCTTCGATCATCAGGGTCTGGATCAGCTCTTTATCCGTATCGGACAGATTATTCCAGAAGATCGGGCTGGCTGCCGGAACGGTAACTGTGAAGTTATGGTTTGTCATAACCATGTAGTTCTGCAGTTCGTATACTTTGGAAGAAGCGATATTCGAAGGCGGATTCTCCTGTGCGTCTACCATCTTCTGCTGAAGAGCAGTATACAGTTCGGAATAAGCAACCGGTGTTACTGCTGCGCCAAGAGCTTCCCAGCAGGCGATCTGGATTGGATCGGGCATGGTACGGATCTTAACGCCTTTGAGGTCATCCGGAGAATGCACTTCATTCTGGCATGTCAGCTGACGGAAACCGATGTCAAAGTATGCAAGCGGGATCGTCTGTGTATCCTGCTGCGCGCGATCCTTCCAATCCTGTCCGATCTCGGAGTCAAGTACGGCATACGCATCGTCATAATCAAAATACAGATACGGAACATTCAATCCTGCAAAAGCCGGCGTATAGTCAGCCCAGGAGCCGCAGTTCAGGATGCCGA
>CADCOP010000422.1 GCA_902803065.1 uncultured Lachnospiraceae bacterium
GCAAGAAGGTTGACACCGTCATCTGTGGCCATGGACCAGTTGTTGTGCTTACCCGAGCCGTTGACCCCCGCAAAGGGTTTTTCGTGGAGAAGGCAGACAAGATCATGTTTTCTCGCCACTTTCTGCATGATCTCCATGGTAAGCTGGTTGTTGTCCGTAGCTACGTTCGTTGTCGAATAGATGGGCGCCAGCTCATGCTGCGCAGGAGCGACCTCATTGTGTTCAGTTTTGGCAAGGATCCCCAGCTTCCAGAGTTCCTCGTTCAGGTCCTCCATGAAAGCAATGACCCGGGGCTTGATAACGCCGAAATAATGGTCGTCCAGCTCCTGGCCCTTCGGCGGCATGGCTCCGAACAGTGTTCTTCCCGTGTATACAAGGTCCGGACGCTTTTCGAACATCTCCCTGTCGATCAGGAAGTATTCCTGCTCAGGTCCGACGCTGGTCCGGACGTTCTTCACATCCCTGCCGAACAGCTTCAGGACTCTCTTTGCCTGGCGGTTCAGCGCCTGCATGGAGCGAAGGAGCGGCGTTTTCTTATCCAGCGCGTCCCCTGCGTAGGAGCAGAATGCCGTGGGGATGCACAATGTATGGTCTTTAATGAACGCATAGGATGTGGGATCCCAGGCGGTGTAGCCTCTTGCTTCAAATGTCGCCCTCAGGCCCCCCGACGGAAAGGAAGATGCGTCAGGTTCTCCCTTAATCAGCTCTTTTCCGCTGAATTCCATGATGACACCGCCGTCCGGGGACGGAGTGATAAAGCTGTCATGCTTCTCAGCAGTAACGCCCGTCAGAGGCTGGAACCAGTGGGTAAAATGTGTGGCGCCCTGCTCCACGGCCCAGTCCCGCATCTCCTTCGCCACAGCCTGCGCAATGTTCTCATCCAGTTCCGCGTTCTCATCGATCGTTCTTCGCAGCGAACTGTATACCTTTGCCGAGAGCCTTGCCCTCATGACTCTGTCATCAAACACCTTTGATCCGAAAATTTCCGGTACGCTCTGTCCTTTCATAATATCCTCCCTTCGCAGTGCCTTTGCCCTGCCTGTATACCCTGCTGAACTATTTCCCGCTGTCACCGTAATTCGCCAGCACCCGCGCTGACGGGTCGTTCACATTGCAGCCTTCCCAGTTTCTGTTCGGCATCCAGAAATCCGTCACCATCTTTGACTGGCCCGGATAATACTTTTCAAAAATATCCCGGTACAGCAGGGACTCCTTTGTGAACGGCCTTGCGTGCTCATATTTCAATATCCCCTCTTCATATTCCTCATCGGAATATATCTCCTCCGCGTACTCCGCCAGGTCATCCTTCATCGAGTGACCCACCGCGTCGGAGAAGGCTGCCTTTTCTCTCCAGAGAATGCTCTCCGGTATCAGTCCGTCTTTCTCAAATGCATGGCGCAGGAGATATTTCCCTTTTCCGTAACGGTTGAGTTTTTTCTCCGGATCGATGGCCATGCAGTACTCCACAAAATCAAGATCGCCGAACGGTACCCGCGCTTCAAGCGAGTTGACGCTGATGCAGCGGTCAGCCCGCAGGACATCGTACATGTGAAGCTCCCGGATCCGCTTCTCCGCTTCCTTCTGGAACTCCTCCGCGGAAGGAGCAAAATCCGTATACTTATACCCGAAGATCTCATCCGATATCTCGCCTGTCAGGATCACCCGTATGTCTGACTGCTCATGAATGGCTTTGCAGACGAGATACATGCCGATCGATGCACGTACCGTAGTAATGTCGTATGTCCCCAGTGCTTCGATCACCGTCTCCAGCGCGTTCAGAACGTCTTTCTTCGATATGATCACCTCGTGGTGATTGGAATGAATGTACTCCGCCACCTCTTTCGCGTATTTGAGATCGATCGCGTCAACATCCATGCCGATCGCCCAGGTCTCCAGCGGTTTATCAAGCATTTTCGCCGCGATCCCGCATACCAGCGAGGAATCCAGTCCTCCGGAAAGGAGAAAACCCACAGGAGTATCCGAATCCAGCCGCTTTTTTATGCCGCTGATCAGCCGGTCATGAATATTCCCGGCGATCTCTTCCATCCCGTCTTTTGAATATACCGGAACATCCGACATATCGCGGTAGCTGTAAAACTCCCCGTTTTTATAATAATAACCCGGCGGGAACGGCATGATCTCATCTGTGAGCTCTGTCAGGTTCTTCGGCTCGGAAGCGAAAACATATGTCCCATCCGCAAGAATACCGTAATACAGGGGACGGATGCCGATCGGATCCCTGGCTGCAACGTAAGTATCTTCCCGTCTGTCATACAGGATCATTGCGAATTCCGCGTCAAGCATGCGGAACATACCGGTTCCGTATTCCTCATAGAGCGCAGGAAGGATCTCGCAGTCTGAGTCGCTGATAAAGGAATATCCCTTCTTTTCAAGTTCATCCTTCACCGGCCGGAAACCGTAGATCTCACCATTGCATACAAGGACGGTCTCACAGCCTTCCGGCGGCACATATCCGCTCTCTGATTCTGTCAGTTCTGACGGTGAATATGTCCGCATCTGTCCGTAAAGGAACGGCTGCATTCCCTCTTCCGTGAGTCCCATGATGGACAGCCTGTTAAAGCCCAGCCATCCATTGCCGGTATTCACGATCCTGCTCTCATCCGGTCCTCTCGACCGTGTCTTCCTGAGCGCATTCTGTACATCCGCATAGGGAGCGGCGTACCGGCATAAGCCAAATATTGAGCACATGACACACCTCCGATCATTCATTCCTGCATGGAATACAGCTGGTAAAATGCAAAAAGGCAATGGCGCCTCGGAATCTCTTCCAGGACGCCATCGCCTTTATGAAACCATATTTTACCCACCGGTCTTGTCTCTGTCAAGAAGTCCCAGGAAACACTTCATTTTGTTAAAACTTTGCAGATGCAGGAACAATGGGAAAAACATTGAAATCCGGCTCAGATTACGCTATACTGCTCAAAGTTAATAATGTTAACTGTGTCCCGAATCGTAATATGGCAGATCACGTTAACCAGCAATGTGACATAAAAAAATCCAGAGGTTTTCATATGACGATCAAAGATCTGAAACCGGGTCAGAGCGCTGTTATAAAGACAGTTGGCGGCGAAGGCGCTCTCCGGCAGCATTTTCTTGACATGGGTGTGATCCCCGGAGCGGAGATCACCCTGATCAAACTGGCTCCCATGGGCGATCCCATGGAGCTGCGTATTCACGGCTATGAGCTGACACTGCGTCTTGCCGATGCCGAAAAAATCGAAGCAGAACCTGCAGCCGCGCATCCGGAGTCTGCTGAAAAAGCCCGCAGGAAGCGGGAAGCCGTTCATCCCGGACTCGGTGAAGAAGGCAAATTTCATCCCAAGGGCAGCGGCTCGCCCCTGCCGGACGGCACCATACTGACCTTTGCTCTTGTCGGCAATCAGAACAGCGGCAAGACGACTCTCTTCAATCAGCTGACCGGTGCCAATCAGCACGTGGGCAATTTCCCCGGCGTCACCGTAGACCGCAAGGACGGCGCCATCCGGGGACACGCGGACACGTCCATTACCGATCTTCCCGGCATCTACTCCATGTCGCCTTATTCGAGCGAAGAGCTGGTGTCCCGGAATTTCGTCCTGAATGAAAAACCCAGGGCGATCATCAATATCGTGGATGCCACCAATATCGAGAGGAACCTCTACCTTTCCATGCAGCTGCTTGAGATGGGTATCCCCATGGTGATCGCGCTGAACATGATGGATGAAGTGACCGGAAATGACGGCTCCATAGATGTAAACCGCATGGAGCATATGCTCGGCGTACCTGTTGTTCCTATCTCCGCCGCGAAGAATCAGGGCGTGGATGAGCTGGTACGTCATGCGGTGCACATCGCGAAATACCAGGAAAAGCCCCTGCGGCAGGATTTCTGCGACTCGACCGATCACGGCGGCGCTGTCCACCGGTGTCTTCACGCGGTCAGCCATCTGATCGAGGATCACGCCCAGCGGGTCGGCCTTCCGGTCCGGTTTGCCGCCAGCAAGCTCATTGAAGGCGATGAACTGATCTTAAGCCAGCTGGAGCTGGACCAGAATGAAAAGGAACTGCTGGAGCACATCGTACTCCAGCTTGAAAAAGAGCGCGGACTGGACCGGAGCGCAGCCATCGCGGACATGCGCTTTGCATTCATAAGAAAAGTCTGTGAACAATGTGTAACCAAGCCGAAGGAAAGCCGTGAACATGTACGCAGTGAGCGCATCGACCGCATCCTGACCGGCAAATACACGGCTCTGCCTGTCTTTGTGGTGATCATGGCGCTGGTGTTCTATCTGACCTTCAATGTCGTGGGAGCCTGGCTTCAGGACATGCTCGCCCTGGGCATAGAATGGCTCACCGGAATCGTTGATGCCGCCCTGACCGCTGGCAATGTAAACGAAGCCATCCACGGCGTCATTATCAAGGGAATTTTTGAGGGCGTAGGCAGTGTGCTCAGTTTCCTGCCCATCGTCGTGACCATGTTCTTCTTCCTGTCCCTTCTGGAGGACAGCGGCTATATTGCCCGCGTTGCCTTCTTCATGGATAAGCTGTTCCGGAGGATCGGCCTTTCGGGCAGAAGTATCGTCCCGATGCTCATCGGTTTCGGATGCACTGTCCCCGCTGTCATGTCCACACGTACGCTTCCCAGCGACCGCGACAGGAAGATGACCATTCTGCTGACGCCGTTTATGAGCTGTACGGCAAAACTGCCCATTTACGCGTTTTTTGTAAACGCCTTCTTCCGTAATTACGGCTGGCAGGTCATGACCGGACTGTATTTTCTGGGTATTCTGACCGGCATCCTTGCAGCATTGCTGTTCAAGAATACGATCTTTAAGGGAGAGGCTGTCCCGTTCGTCATGGAACTGCCCAACTACCGCATGCCCAGCCCGCGCAACGTTCTTCAGCTCCTTTGGGAGAAAGCCAAGGACTTTTTGCAGAAGGCATTCTCGGTCATTCTGATTGCTACCATCGTCGTGTGGTTTCTTCAGAGCTTCGACTTCCATTTCAACATGGTCAGCGATTCTCACTCCAGCATCCTGGCCGCCCTCGCAGGCCTGCTGGTCCCGCTCTTTAAGCCTCTTGGCCTCGGTGACTGGCGCATTATCACTTCGCTCATCAGCGGCTTCATGGCCAAGGAAAGCGTTGTCTCTGTTCTGGAAGTCCTGTTTGGTACCGAAGGCGGCGTGACTGCTGTTATGAGTTCTCTTTCAGCAGCATGTCTTCTGGTATTCAGCCTGCTGTACACTCCGTGCGTGGCTGCGGTTGCTTCCATCCGCAGAGAATTGGGAGGCCGCTGGGCCGCCCTTCTGGTCCTGTGGCAGTGCTGCATCGCCTGGGCGGCAGCCTTACTGGTCCGTCTGATCGGAATGCTGCTTGGCTTAGGCTGACAAAGCCGGCAGCATACCCTGCTGCGTCCGGCTGATCGGAATGCTGCCTGGCTTAGGCTGACAAAGCCGGCGGCGGCATACCCTGCCGGGTCAGCTGGATGATCATCGGCAGAACAATATATGAGACTGGGGAAAAGCATCGGAATACGGAAGACTGGAGTAATAAGTATATGAACGCACTGGATATAATTCTGCTTCTTCTTCTGGCCGCGGTCATTATCCTCGCGATCCGGCAGATCCGCGCAGACCGCAGGAACGGGAAGAGCTGCCTGGGCTGCGGCGGGAACTGCTCGTCCTGCGGCATAAACTGCTCATCCTGCGGCATAAACAGCCCGCATGACAGAAAGGAGACGCACTCATGAGCGCCATGAACGCTGTTCTTATTATTCTTCTCCTTCTGCTCATCTCCCTGGCAGTCGTGACTGCCGCAAGAAAGATGCGCAGGGGCGGCGGATGCTGCGGTGAGCACGAAGCAGCGGAAAAGAAAGTCGCAGCGGCTGACCGCAACAAATCTCACTATCCCTGGGCCGCCACTTTAGGCATCGGGGGCATGACATGTGAAAACTGCTCAAGAAAGGTTGAAAACGCGCTCAACACTCTGAAAGGAACATGGGCATCTGTTTCCATCAGCAGCCACAGCGCCCGGGTCCTCTGCAAGGAAGA
>CADCOP010000423.1 GCA_902803065.1 uncultured Lachnospiraceae bacterium
CGCAGCATCATGCACCTCACAATTTGATCTTTATCTCTGATAGAAATATTAGAAATATTGAAATTTCAAACAACTGCTTTCGCCTTTGGAAAATTCCACTTCACTTTCTCGTAAAGGTCAATGAAACTGATGACAGATTATTAACGATACATAACCGGAGACACACAAACCAGGTTTTCCAAACGGGGACTGTCCTGAAAAAGTTTTATGATCATGACAGGTCCTTTCGGTATTGCATCTTCACTAAGCAAAATTCCGGTATCTGTCATTTCATAGATTCGTTCCTCACGGACATCCCGTAATATCAGCAGCCATTTATTTCCGGTTTTGAACCCTGGTTTGTCAGTCTCTTCCAACCAAAAACACCATTGGCCTTGCTTTCGCTTATACCGAAGAATAATACCTTTTGAGACCCAGGTTTGAAGGCTGTGAATTGCTTTATCCAATTCTTCTTCCGGATTTCCATTTTTTTCTCCCTCAAGGTAAGTAGAAAACATCATGCTCATATCCTGCAAATCGTGCATATCCATTCCGGCTGTAGCAGCAAGTTTTTCTCCTTTTAGACATAAATCTTCCCACCATTTAAGTCCGGGGGCATTAACCTCTTGCAAAGGCTCCGGATTATTGAATATTTCGATAAAGTCGATATCGGAAAAGTCGTGAACCTTCATTTCAAACCGGCATCCTCTGGCAAATGGGGATCCATACGAAAAAGGATGTGCTATCCCCGATATTGCTCCGGCTTTTTTACACGCCTTAAATATTTTTTCAGGATTGCAAATATCGATTGATTCCCAGGAAATATAACAGGGTAGGTTTAGGCATAGAATATGTCCGTAATAAGTTGTGATTTCCATACCATAAACAGCTTGAACATGGAAGTCGTGTTTTCTGAGAATTTCTTTCATTTCAAAATGACCTGAAATCGTATTATGATCTGTGAGCGCCAGTACATCTACCTGATCCTTCTCCATATGTTTTGCCAATTCCAGGCAGGTGATTACGGCGTCAGAATGAGTACTATGATTATGCAATTCAAATCGCTTCAGCATACTTTGCCTCCTCGGGAATTGACCTTACAATGTCCTATTCAGCCTGAATCCACAGCTTGTACCGGGTTGCGTCTTTTAATACATTAAAGATCAGGACGATGACCTTCAGCACGCCTTCAAATTTCTCTGTTGGCAGGCATCCTTCAGTAGCAGTTTCTCCATCATAAACCATATGCCGTTCTGTCAACTGGCGGTGAATACCTCCAATGAACGTTTCATTCAGCATGGCCAGCAGATGCATTTCTGTCTTCATATCTGACAGTATTATTTCTCTCAGTTTTTCCCTGCCCGGTATTTTTCCGTATTTTTCCATTATTTCATTTGTAAACTTTTCTTCCAGTTCCGGCGTAAGATCCGTCTTAGTGAAATGTTGAGGTTCAAAAGAAAAACCAATATCCATTTTATGATAAGTCTCTTTAAGGCATATGGTATAAGAAATCTGTCCTACAAAGTCCTGATTTACTATTCCTTCTACCGTATAAATGGTTTTCATGTAATTCTGCTCCCTGGTTGATTTTAATATGCCGGTTCTCGGCACATGTGTTTTCCGTTTCGTTTGGATTCCGCTTAGAGTTGGACGATCTATTTTTATTTGGCTTATTGCTTGCTTTATTCAGGTTTTTTCTTCAGCCGTCAGGGAATTCTCCACCAAATGCTTCCTGTAAATCATCAAGAAGTTGACGAGCCAGCGACCAGGAATTGATCAGGGGATGGAGTGCCAGGGCATTTATCGCTTTCGCGGCGCTGTTTTCACGTAACGCCTGGATTGTCAACCTTTCATACCGTTTTATCAACCGTATGTACGTTTCACAGAATTCCGGAATGTGTTCCTGCTTAACAGGTATTATACCATTGCTGGAAACATGACAGGTTACCTCTACTATATCGTTGTCCTGAAGGAACGGAAGACTCCCATTATTGCGGACAGAAAGAACAACATCTCGGCCAGATTTACTTTGAAGACCTTCTATACAGTCCAGCATTACTCCTGCATATCCCATTCCTTCCGGAATCGGAAGAGTCCCCCGTTCCATGAGTGGGCGAATGCTGCAACCGGATTCAATACTCATATAGGAATTCTCTCTGAGCTGCATTCCCCAGAGAAAGGTTTGCAGCGCAGACTCTGGATCTTCATCTATATCCTGCTTTTGCAGTTCTTCAAACATGGCGCAGTTTATCTCTTCTATTGTTTCCCCTCGAAGTTTTTTAACCTTAAGCATATTTTTAAGGGCAAGTTCCCTGTGATAATAGTAATAAAGATATTCATTTGGGAGTAATCCGGTTTCTCGCAGAATCTGAGGGTCAAACGCTTTCAGTTCCTGGATATTTTTCAAAAAATCGGAATCTGAAAGTAAATTTTGGCTGATTTCTTCCCATCGAGAGTCCTCTTTTCGCATCTCAATCTTACGGATCCAGGAAAGATGATTGAGACCGAAGAATTCCACATAAAGGTCTTCTTCAGACACCTTCAGGTATCTGGCTATTCGATATTTCATACTGCTTGGGGCATCGCAAATGCCGATTACCTGTTGATAACCAGCATCATGAAGTGCTTGTGTAACCAGGCCGGATGGATTGGTAAAGTTGAAAATGAGGCTGTGCGGAGCGTATAATTCTATTAACTGCATATAGTTCAGGAGCACAGGGATAGTACGCACCGCCATGGAAAAGCCTCCTACTCCTGTAGTTTCCTGACCGATGACTCCTCGTCGTAGTGCGACACGTTCGTCCAAAGTCCTTGCGTGATCACCGCCAACCCTTAATGTGGTCACAATTACATCCATGAAATGAATGGCTTCAAGAGGATCGTTGGCTAACCGGACACGGAGGATTCCATTTTCACGTTTTACAACATACTGGCAAAGCTTTCCA
>CADCOP010000424.1 GCA_902803065.1 uncultured Lachnospiraceae bacterium
AGAAGGGCCGCCTTCACAGCGTTTTTATGTAGGGATGTACGGTCCCCTTCATGTCGAAGACGGAGAGACGGTCTGAGGGCAGGGCCGCGGGTGATTATTTGCACCCGGAGTCCGTTCATCCGTTTGACTATCGCATGTTGTTTCTGGGAAATCAGGCATCGCTCAGCAGAAAATCAAATATGGCAAAGTTTGACACAAACAATGGCGAAAAGTACAACAAAGAGACAAAAATTGTGACACATTTCCCAAAGGAGTTCTTGACGTCGGACCGTGATTGATTTAAACTATATTTTGGGGTAATGTCCCTTATAGAATAAAGGCTCGCGAGGGTAAAAAGGGAACTTTCAGACCAGATAATCCCTCATTATAAATGATTTGTAAAATTTCTATAGAAAATAAAGTCTACAGGGAAGGAGATGAGAAACCATGAAAAGAGCATTCAACCGTGCCATCGCTATGCTGCTGGTTCTTTTCATCGTGTTCCCCATGCTTCCTGTCTCTGTACTTGCTGAGCAGAGCACCACGCTGCAGGGTGTGGGTTCTGTTCATACGGTGACTTTTGAATCGGACCAGCCCGCGTCCTATCTGGTTGCGGACGGAAAGACACTGGAAGCATTCCCTCAGGCCCCGGAAAAACAAGCAGCTGATTTTATTGGATGGTATGACGGAGAACAGGAGATCTCAGCTCCGTTCCGGCCGGAACAGGATATAACGCTCGTTGCAAGATATGTGGAGTGGGGTGTTATGACTCTGAGTGCCGCGGTGAACGGAGTCACGATTACTGTGACCGGAAGAATGCCTTCGGGATGCAGTATGAGTGTGACGGACCGGAATGAAACATCGGATGCTGCGATTCTGAAGGTCGCTCCGGTGAATTCCTCCCGTTCCGGGGAAGAAACGCTTCTGAATCTTTATGCTTACGATATTTCGATTCTGAAAGACGATGATTCAGCTTATCAGCCTGAAGCGGATTATCCGGTGACAGTAACGGTTACAGGTGAAAAAATATCCGCTGCGCTTGCTGAAGGACGCGATCTCCGTGCGACACATCCACTGAATGATGGGACAGAAGAAGTGATCACAGATATGGTGATCCAGGGAAATACGGTCAGCTTCAGCATGAACCATGTTTCAAATTTTGATCTGGATGCGGTGTGGAATCTCAAAGACACCAGCCAAGAGCCGATGAAAGGCATTACACTGAACGGAAGAATGCCGGTCGGGGCTGAGGCTGCGGTTTCTGTGTCGGCAATTGAAAATGCCGTCATGGCTGTTGATCTCTCACTGAACTATTACGGCCACAAAGTACAGCCCCTGAACTGGAACAGCAGTGTCATGATTACCATGCACGGAGATGCAATTTCCCGGATTCTTGAAGACGGGGGCAGTGTGAGCGTATTCCGTTATACGGATCAGGGAAGCGAAGAACTGGAAACCACAATACACGAAGATGGCAGTGTGAGTGTAATGACGGACCGGCTGACCGTCCTTGCCGTAGTCAAATCCAATACTTCGAATACACTTGCAAAATTCTGGACACTCAGGTCAGGTGCGGCGCTTACAGTGTATGACACAGAAGAAGGGACAAACGGAATTCAGACTGCCGCAGAAGATTTCCCTGTCGTTAAGACAATTCATCAATCATCGGAATGGACAGTCATTGAAGCGGACGGAACAACAAAATATGTGAAAACCAAGGAAGCGCTCAGCGTGGGAATACCTTTCACGGATGAGCATGTCCTGCAGAACCTGCGTAAAGTCCATGTGCTCAGTTTCCGGGAAACGAGCATTGAGGAGGGCGGGATCGTCCTGCTGACAGCTGACCTGAGTGATTTCACGGACTGTTCTGAAGTGAGCGTCATCTGGGAGATCAGTACGGATGACGGCTGGATTGAGGCAGGGGCCGGAGAGACTTTCGAATATACTGTGACACGAGAAAGTCTGCAATGGATAATTCGGGCAAGGGTTGAGTATACGCCATAAGAATGCATCCAAAAAAGAAAGCCATCATAGTGATATAAGTGCAATTTCACAGCAAAAACGGGAGGAGGTGAAGAGATGAAACGTTTTCTGGCATTTGTTATAGCGATGATGATGCTTGTTCAGACGGGAAGCAGCCTTGCAGAGGCTGTAACCGACGGAACATATGAAGCTGTGTCAGAACCGGTTGGACTGTCGATGTATCACATAGTTACGTTTACGGCAGATGGAGAAGATGTTTCCACCATCTTTGTTGTCGACGGTGCAAAGATGGAATCTCTTCCTGAAGCTCCTGTACTTGATGGGAAGGCCTTCCTCGGATGGTACGACCAGAACAGGGCCTTTACAGTCGATACCATTATTGACCAGGAAAAAGAGATCCAGGCGGTCTACAAAACAATTGACAGCACTCTGGAAGCGAAGAAGGCTGCTGCCGATTTTCACTTTATCCAGGCGGGCGACTATGCAACCGTTGAAATCTTCGGTACACACAAGGCAGACCAGGTGCCGTCTGCTGAAAAAAGAGATCAGGTCGGTGGCTTGGAAAATATTGTGGATGCATGGACTGTTTCCGGTCTTAAGAATGATACGGATCTGACCGTGGAAGCGGTTGTGACCGCACTGCCTGAGGATGGTGTGCTCTCTGCCTATAGCGTGGAAAACGATGCGGTCTTTCAGCTTGCTGCAACGGATCTTTCCATCGGCGATATCGTGACCTTCGACCTGTCCATGAAAGGTGCCGACGGGATTGCTTTCGTGATCGAAGACACATCGGAAGAGAATGTCGAGGTGGAAGGTACACTCTATGCGAATGACACCCTCTATCTGTCCGGTAAAGTACCGTGCAACGGTGTGATTGATGTGCAGCCCGTCACAGTAACGATCGATGGAGAAGAAGTGCTCGCTGCCTATGATATCAGGATTTATGCCAGCGAAAAACAGCGTGCTAAAGGAAAGACCTGGCAGCCTTCCGATCAGAAGGTCACGGTGCACTTTTTTGACGAAGCATTTACAGGTACATTAAATATTTATCATGTTGAA
>CADCOP010000425.1 GCA_902803065.1 uncultured Lachnospiraceae bacterium
CGTTTTGTCACATGTTCAAGATTCAGAATATTCATAAATTCTCAGTTCCTTCCGGGCATGTGCAGCCTGCCGCTCCTGCCGCAGTCCTCATGGCCTGTCATCATCCATACAGCCGGTCAATATCCGCGCCACATACATCACCGCAGATATCCCACGTTCGCCTTTCCCTTGCCCCGGGCGATCAGGGCCTGCTGTGCCTCTGAGGCCTCGCGGAGCAGCTCTTCCGTATCCATGACCAGCTTTCCGTCGCGCTTGAGGATCTCTCCTGCAACCATGGTACAGCGGACATTGGCACTGGTGCTGCTGTAGAGGATCGCCGTGACAGGGTGGTAATACGCCATCGTGTCAGGCATGTTCAGATCCCAGATGACCAGGTCTGCCGGCGCTCCCTCACGAAGATATCCCGTGCCGAAGCGGAATGCCCTGTGGCCGTTCATCAGATGCTTCCACATATCCTCTGTCGGATGGGTGCGCCCGTCATCGTCCAGAAATTTTCCAAGCAGGGCGAACAGCCGCGCCTGCTCCACAGGATTGACTGTGTTTGAACTCGCGGCTCCGTCTGTGCCGAAGCTGTAATTCAGCTTGTCATACAGATCAAAGAAACCGCCTCTGCCGCTGCCCAGCTTCATGTAGGTCTTCGGGCAGAAAGCAAACATCGTATCATCTTTAATGTATTTCAGATCATCCTCCCGGATCCAGAGACCGTGGGCGGCAAGCACCGGGAGATCAAACGCGCCGAAGCGCTCCATGTAGCCGAAGGGCGTTACCCCGTATTTTTCAAGAGCGATCTTCACCTGCGCTTCTTCCTCCGCCAGATGAAGATGCAGCGGAAGGTCCATGGCTTTGGCCGCGTCCACGATATCGCCCATGGCTTGGGGCGGGCAGGTATAATCCGCGTGAGGACCCATGTGGAATTCCACCAGCTCTGAATCCTTTTCATGCTCTGTGATAAAGGCGCGCACCTGTGCCAGGCGGTCCCTGTAATCCGGGGAGGCCCCGAAAACGGTCGGCGCCAGATCCGCGCGGATCCCCGTATCCTTCACTGCCCGAAGGACCTCTTCCTCCATGAAATAATGATCCGCGACCGCTGTCACGCCATTGTTGATCATCTCAGCGATGCCCAGCTTTGTGCCGATGTACACGTCCTGCGGCGTCATTTTGCTCTCATAGGGAAAGATCATGTCATTGAACCACTGGTCCGGTTTAACATCCTCAGCGATTCCCTTGAAAATGTTCATGGCCGTATGCGCGTGAAGATTGACGATGCCGCAGGTCACAAAGTACCGGCTGCAGTCGATGACCTCATCCGCCTGCCGGCTGCCGTCATCAGAATCCGTATCCACAATAGCGGCGATCCTGCCGTCTTCCGTGTACAGGTTCTGGCGCGTTCTCACACTGCCATCCCCGAAGATCAGCGCAGCGCATTTCAATAAAACAGAGCCCTTTTTCATCGTTATTCTGCTCTCCCTTCCTCTCTTCGAACCTCAATGCCCATCTCTTCCGCGCGTTCTCTGTATATCTTTCCGAGGTCAGAGGCTGTTGCCAGTACTTTCCCGGCATACTTCCCACCAAACCTCGAAGCGACCGTTTCCAGCTCATACAGCGCGTGCAGCGTCTGCTGCGGGCCCATCTTCCCGCTCTTGCAGGAGATGAATGTCATCACATACCCGGAGCGGGACAGCACATCGATCTCGTTGAGTACATCCTCTCCCATCTGATGATGGATGATCCCGTCCCAGTCGATGTGGACGCCGACCAGGCATTCATCGCTCTGCTCTGCTTCCTGAAGAAAGGTATACAGTTCCAGAATGCTTCCCCCGTCAAAAAGGCATTCCCGGACAGCCTGGTTTTTATACCTGAGTTGATACCGCCCATCTGCATGAACAACATCGGCAAGAATGCCAGCATCGCCCAGTGCATCAAGAATCTCATTAAACTTCGCGGGCGTGTATAATCTGCTCTCAGCTCCGCGCAGAACGGCCACTATTTCAGCTGCTCTCCTTGACACGGACAGGCTGCCTTCGGCCGGAGCCAGCAGCGTTCTCAGAATCGCCGAAAACGGATTCCAGTAAACAGAATATTTTGACGCCACCTGGTATATCTTCCGGATGTCGTCAAAAAACTCCCTGCTTCGTATGCTTTTTACTTCTTTCTGCAGAAACCTGTTGATCTTGCCGCCATGCATCTCGATCAGCAGATCCAGAGTCACGCCGGTTTCCCTGCGCGCGACATCCCTGCTGATGCAGTCCGCGGCGCCCTCATCATATTCAATCAGCCTGCTGTTCTTCACATCAAACATATGAATCGGAGCCTTAAATTCCTTCGCAAGCATCCCGAAAGCTACAAGTACAAGACTTTCGCCCCCGGTGATGTCAAAAAAGACCTTGTTTCCCTGATCCGCTTCACTTCTGATCTCACCGCGCATCGTATCCAGGATCATGCCCAGATCATCTTCAGGAACTGTGCGAAAACGTATGTCACGGACATGACAATGAGAATTCAGGAACCTCTCGGTTCTCTTTCCGTATTCCTGAAGTGTTTTTTCATGGCTGAAAAAGATGACCCTGTCAATTTCAAAATTCATGCAAGTGATCACATTTTCGACCGGTTCCTGAACCAGGAATTCAATAAGCACATTCATTCTGCTCATACCTCATGGCATCCGGGAGGCTGACCTCCGGCTGTATACGCCGCATAAAACAGCAAAACCTTTAGTACAACTGATTTTATTATACTTTCCGGGGTGCCGATGTCAACAATCCCCAAGGAAACAACCTTTCCCTTTTTTAAGAAAAGGCTTGACATTCATAATACAGAATGGTATTATACAAAAGCTGACGAAAAGTTGGTGACGATGCGTGGCTCAGTTTGGTAGAGCGCTGCGTTCGGGACGCAGAGGTCGCTGGTTCAAATCCAGTCGCATCGACTAAATGAAAGCACTGTAAACTCAAGGGTTTACAGTGTTTTTTATTGCTGTTGTGACCTCTGGAGAATGCATTTTTTCGCGATTTGAGATACATTTGGTCACCACTTGATTAACGAAGCGTAATTTACTCTGACATAAGAACTGCGCCGGACAATCTATATCCAGCGCAGTTCATCACAGATCTCTTTTCCACGCTGAAATCTTCAGTTCCAGTCCCTGATCCGTTCTCTCACCCCTTCCATATCCAGTATGCCATAGGCAAATCCCTTGCGCACCAGCTCCTCGGGCACATATTCATCATATTTTTCAAACACCGGTACTTCCTTTGGGTAGACCAGCTCCAGCGGTTCGAAATCTTTCTCCGCTTCCTCGGAGATGATCCTGTAGAACTCCTCTTCACTGACCTGCATGGTAAACTGCATGTAGTACGGGCGCGTGGACTGAAGGCCCTTCAGGCCCAGCCGTTTTCCGCAACGGAGCTTTAAAAATCGTTCCATGGCGAGGAAGGTGTAGGTTCCCACCCAGGGGAACAACGCCCACATTTTCCCTCCAAGAGAAATAAGCGGACGGCTTAACATGCCGGATCTGCGGAACGTTTCCCGGGCCTCCGCAAGGCGGCAGACAGCATGCGGCATCAGGTATGGATACTGCTTTTCTTCGCTGAGCACTTGGCGCATCCGCTCCAGTATGCGGGTATGGATATCGCCTGCCACATCGCCAAAGTAAGCTGGGATGTTTCCCTTGACCAGGGTGCAATAGACCTCCCGGCGCTTGTGATCCACATCCTCCACCACCCAGACGCGGCCCGCGATCGCGATCTTATCGCCCACTGGCGGCGGCTTTACGATGGTTCCCAGCTGCTCCGAGCCGGCGCGAACTGTGTATTCGATGTTTTCCTGAAATACAGCGTAAAACTTGTAATTATTGACGATCCTCTCACCTGTCAGGCCGACGATCAGCCCGCCGTTTTCCGTGCGGCTGATGTGATCGATCTCCAGCAGATGCCGCAGGAGCGCACGGTAGTCGTCCTGGGTGATCCGGTGGAAACAGCTCAGCGTCAGGACGCGGGAGGCAAGTTCGCCAGGCGTCATCTCGCCGTGGGAGGCAAGCGTGCTCATGGTCTGATGATACAGCAGGCTGTAGGGCAGCCGGTCGAGGCGCGGCGGCTCCACAAAACGCTCCTCGATGTAGAGCTGCACCAGGGCAATGCCCTGGATGAGATACCAGGGAATACTGTCCGGGAGCATGGCACGGGCTTCCTGGTGATCCTCGCGCATGACAAACCACATCTCGGAAGGATCGCCCCGGCGGCCTGTGCGGCCCATGCGCTGCAGGAAGCCGGAAACAGTGAACGGCGCGTCGATCTGGAAAGCACGTTCCAGACGCCCAATGTCAATGCCCAGCTCCAGCGTTGCCGTGGCGCAGACGCTCATGAGCGAATCGTCATCCTTCATCTCCTCTTCGGCGCTCTCCCGGTAGGAGGCGGAAAGATTTCCGTGATGGATCAGGAAACGGTCCGGTTCATGGTTGATTTCACAGTACTGCCGCAGCTGCTGGCAGACCGCTTCACATTCCTCCCGGGAATTGGTGAACACAAGGCACTTCTTTCCCCGGGTATGCTCGAAGATGTAGCCAACGCCCGGATCCGCGGTCTTTGGCGCGTGATCGGTGGCTTCCTCTACGGGCGGCGTCTTCACCGGAACGGTTTTGCCTTCATCTGCCTGCGGCGCGGAGTTGTAAAAATGCTCCATGGAAAGACGCCAGACCTCTTTGCCGCCGTCAAATTTCGGAATGATCGTTCCCCTGCCGCTGCCGGCCGCAAGGAACTGCCCCGCCAGTTCTGGATTTCCGATGGTGGCGGACAGGCCGATTCTCCGTGGATCGCATCCCGCGACCTTGCACAGCCGTTCAATGAGGCAGAAGGTCTGCAGGCCCCGGTCCGCGCGCAGGAGCGAATGGATCTCATCGATGACGATAAAACGCAGATCGCTGAACAGGGACGGGATCTCCATATGTTTGTTGATCAGCAGTGATTCCAGAGATTCCGGCGTGATCTGCAGAATACCGGAGGGCTTTTTCAGGAGCTTCCTCTTCCTTGACTGAGCCGCGTCCCCGTGCCAGCGGGTCACGGCGATCCCCTCCTCCTCGCAGAGTTCGCCCAGCCGCAGGAACTGGTCATTGATCAGCGCCTTGAGCGGGGCAATATAGAGAACGCCCACGGTCAGGGAAGGCTCTTCATCCAGCAAAGTCAGGATTGGAAAAAAGGCCGCTTCCGTTTTTCCGGAAGCGGTAGAGGCGGTCAGCAGCACGTTCTCATCCGTGTTGAAGATGGCGTCTCCCGCCGCGTTCTGCACCGCCCGCAGGCTCTGCCAGCCGGAGCGGTAAATGTAATCCTGTATAAATGGGGCGTATCTGTCAAATACGTTCATATCGTAAACTCCACAAAACCAGTATCCGCCGCGTCGGAGACGGCTTCTGACTTAGCGTAACTGAATTCATCTGATTCCAGAAGTGAGGAGATGGTCATTTCCGGGTGCTGGTAGAGCAAGTCCAGAAGCTCAATAAAGTCCCGGATCACCTCGCGGGGCGTAATGTTCTGATCCGCGCCGATGCGCCCGTATTCTATCTTGATGAAACTGACCAGATCCTCCGTGGTGATGAGGCGCTCATACCCGTAAAGACCGGCGTGCATCTCGGCGAGTTTTTCGCACAGGACCAGCATTTCCTCCGCTGTCAGGGGCTTGAGCCGGATCACCGGCGCCAGCAGGTCTCTTGCTCCGGGCCGGGAGAACCTTCCCTCTGCCAGCCGTGAGCGCAGAGCTTCATAGCTGTAGATGCCCCGGCGCTTATCCTCCAGAGCCTGCGGCGTTGCTCCCATGATGATGCCGAGATATTTCGCCTTGCCCTGAAGCGTGTCGTTGTACATGGTCAGCATCTTCTCGTAATTGTACTGCCGGGTGATGGAATTGGGGATCTTGTAGATGTTCACCAACTCGTCCACCATGATCATCATGCCGGTGTAGCCTGCCAGCCGGAAGAATGTGGCAAAGAGCTTCAGATAGTCATACCAGTCGTCATCCGTGATGATCATGTTGACGCCGAGAGCTTCCTTTGCCTCGCTCTTCAGGGCGTATTCGCCCCGGAACCAGCGCAGCACTTTTGGTTTGGTCTCATCATCTCCATTGACATAGGCCTGGTAATAGGCGGAAAGCAGTTTGCCGAATTCAAAACCGTGAACCAGCTCACTGACAGACGCTGTTACGGCATAGATCTTCTGATCCGTGGCAGCCGCAAGGGCGGGATCATCCGGGGAGAACCCCGTCTCCTGCATGGCTTCGCTCTGCACCGCGCTGATCCACCGGTCCAGAACCAGAGTCAGGGCGCCGCCTTCCGGCTTTGTTTTGGTAGAAAGGTTGCTGATCAGCTCCCGGTACGTCGCCAGTCCCTGGCCTCGTGTTCCCTGAAGCCGCCGCTCCGGTGAGAGATCCGCGTCCGCAACGATAAAGCCGCGGTCCATCACGTAATTGCGGATGGTCTGCAGCAGAAAGCTCTTTCCGCTTCCGTAACGCCCCACGATAAACCGGAAGGAAGCGCCTCCCTCTGCTATGATGTCCACGTCATGCAGCAGGGCTTCGATCTCATTTTTCCTGCCCACCGTGATATACGGCAGGCCGATCCGCGGCACAACGCCGCCCTTTAAAGAATTCAGTACCGTCTGCGCGATGCGCTTCGGTACTTTTCTATGTTCATCCATTGCTTGTTCCTCCAGAACAGTGCGCAATACCTTCATTTGCCTGTTTTCCAGAGCAATGCACACTACCTTCATTTGCCTGTTTTTCCAGGACAGTGCACAATACCTTTAATTGCCTGCTTCTCCGAGACAGTGCGCAATATCATCTATATAATCTTCGACAAGGCCAAGCTCGTCACCCTCGCAGAATACGACAGTATCGCCGATCTCGTCATAGAAGGCTTCATTGATCTCATCCGCCACGATCGATGGCATCAGATGATGCTCACGGATGATCCCGGACGGATCGCTGCCCTCAAGCAGGGCGCGGAGGATCCAGATCTGAACAGGGTTCAGCGGAATGCCGCTCATTACGCTCTCTTCCACGGACGGTGTACTATTTTCTGTTCTCTCACGCTCATCCACAGGCAGGGCACTGTTTACGGTTCTCGTTTGCTCATCCGCAG
>CADCOP010000426.1 GCA_902803065.1 uncultured Lachnospiraceae bacterium
ACACTTCCGGCTCTTTTGTCCATGGTCCTGGCGCATCTTCTGCGCAATGCAGGTTATGCGGACAAGGCAAGCATCGGCTTAAGCTCGGGAGGAATCCTGAATATTGCATTGGATCCCCTGTTCATGTTTGTCCTGTTCCCTAAGGGATACGAGGTCGCAGGCGCAGCGGCGGCAACGCTTCTGTCAAATATCGCCGCCTGCATTTATCTGCTGTATTCCTACGGAAAGGCTTCCCGGGCGGATGCGCTCAGCTTCCGTCTCAGTGATGCCCGCGGCATACAGAAGGCCAGCATCCGCCAGCTGTTTGCGGTAGGTATTCCTTCCGCGATCCTTACGGGACTGTTTGACCTCGCGAATATCTTCGTCAACATACTGTCTTCCGCGCACAGCGACCTGGTGCTGGCGGGCATGGGCATCGTCATGAAGGTCGAGCGGCTTCCTAATGCAGTCAACATAGGCATATGCCAGGGAATGCTCCCGATCGTTGCGTTTAATTATTCTTCGGGGAATCACAAAAGGATGACGGAGACCATCCGGACAGCCAGGACAGCCGGCCTTGTGATCTCCTTTGCCTGCCTCCTTCTGTTTGAAGTATTTGCCGGAGGAGTCACAAAGCTGTTCATGAGTACGAACGGGAAGGACGCGCAGACGGCGCTCATCACCTTAGGCTACGCGGCATTGTTCCTGCGCATCCGCTGCATAGCATCGCCGTTCCAGTTTACCAATTACCACTCTTCCTACTGCATGCAGGCCATGGGCAACGGAAGGGGAACCATGCTTCACGCGTTTGTCAGGGAACTTGTTTTTTACATTCCGTTCATGTTTATCCTGGATCATTTCTTTGGTGAGAAGGGACTTGCCTGTGCGCTGATCGCAGGGGAAGCCTGCGGAGCGGTCTTTGCCCTTTATCTGGTGCATCGGACGGTCTCGCAGAGCGCCCGCAGAGCAGCAGAGACGGCGAAAGACATATGAACTTCATGGGACAAAGCGCTGATTTGCTGCAGAAATGTCCGTGAATGCATGAAAAGAATAGTTATTGGGAGGCGTATTGCTTAAATGAGTACAAAAATGATGATCGAACTTTTCGGATATCTGGGTTCAGCCCTGGTCGTGGTCTCCATGCTGATGACTTCAGTCATGAAGCTTCGGATCATCAATACGATCGGAAGCGTTATCTTCGCGATCTACGCCCTGATCATAAGATCTTATCCCACAGCGCTCATGAACCTTTTCCTCGTGGGGATCAACATCTATCATATGCTGCGTCTGCGGAATACGGAAAAGCATTTTGATATGCTTGAACTGCCCCCTGAGGATGAATACCTTGCGTACCTTCTCACCTATTACAGGAATGATATCAGCAAATATTTTCCGGACTTTTCAGAAGATGAGACGGCAGGAGCTTCCTTTATCCGGCTGATCTGCTGTGACAGTGTGGCAGCAGGGATCTTCGCGGCTGCGGAGAACGGAAGGGAACTGAAGGTCCTTCTTGATTATTCCCTTCCGGTGTACAGGGACTGCTCCGTTGGTACATATCTGTACGGAAGGCTCAGAGAGCAGGGGTTTGACCGTGTGACCTGCGAGAGCAGAACGAAGGAGCATATTGAATACCTGAAGAAAATGGGCTTTAAGAGAGAAACCGGCGACCGATTCGTGATGGATCTCCGGTAATCTCTAAACGGCTGCTAATGGGGTTCCGGAATACCGTTCAGGATCTCTATGACCTCAGGACTCAGGGAAGAATCATCCGGAACGAGAGTATTACCCGAAGGACTGTTATCCGGGAACAGTGCGTTTTCTGAAGATGAACCGTCCGGAACAAGTGTATTTCCCGTATCAATTACGGTGCTCTCACCCGGCGTAAACGTCCAGGTATTGCTGCCGTCCTGAATGATCACGATATCATTGCCCTGCCCGTTTGTATCTGTGAAGGCAGACTGCGGAAGGACTATGCCGCTGACGATGCCTCCGTTTCCATGAACATTGCAGTAGTACATGGGCTGCGTATCTGTGCTGAACAGCTCTGAGTGATGAGCCGGGCAGCCGGTCGTGGCGGCCATGCCTGTGGTATCGCATATCTCGGCCGATACCACATCGGAAGGCACATAGAACGAGCGCGGCGCAAGGCCTTCATGAATACGGTTCATGATGGAATTCCAGAGCACCTTATTGTAGCTGTGATAGAGCCCGCTGTCCGGGAGAGCTGCGTTGTTGTCATAGCCTCCCCAGACGCAGCACGCGTAATAGGGCGTAAACCCTGCAAACCAGATATCACGGTAATCAGAAGTCGTTCCGCTTTTTCCCGCGACAGGCATATCTTTGAGGCTGATGGATCCGTAAGCTGTTCCGGAGGGATCCGCGATCACGTCTTCCATGGCAGAGGTCAGCAGGGCAGCTGTTGAACTCTTCAGGACCGCCTGGCTGGCCGGAGCGGTATTGTCAAGTATCGTATTTCCATAGGTGTCCAGAACTTTTGTATAGAACTTCGGAGCGATATACATTCCGCTGTTGGCAATGCACGCGTAAGCGCTGCACAGTTCCAGGTTCGTCACGCCCAGCGTGATGCCTCCGAGGGCAAGGGACTGGGTCACATCTGTCAGGACCTCTGAGCCATTATTATAGTTCTCCACCAGGGAGGAGATGCCCATGGCTTTTGCGTAGCTGAAACCCAGCCGCGGCGTGATCTCAGTAATGCACCGGACTGCTACGATATTGATGGACTCTGCGATCGCCTGCCGGATGGTTACAGGACCGGAAGTCGTCTGCAGATCCCAGTTATTCACTGGTGTACCATCCTCATAGGTGTACGCTGTATTGTCATAGACAGACGCGAGCGTCTTGGAACAGCTGTCAATGGCAGGAGCGTACGTTGTGAGGATCTTGAATGTGGAGCCCGGCTGGCGGGTCGTATAGCTGGCCCGGTTCAGGGTCAGGCTGGCTTCCTTGGTGCCGCGTCCCCCCACAAGCGCTCTGACATATCCGGTCTCAGGATCGATAATAGTCACGGAAGCCTGGGGCTGCGGAGTGATCGTGACGCGCTCACCCAGGACAGTATCTCCCTCCTTCAGAACAGAAGCTTTGAAGGCATCAGCACACTCACGCGCCTGCGCGTCTGTGCTCAGCATCAGGTTAAAACGGGGATCCGCTGTCTTTCGCATGTAGGAGATGAGGTCTTCATTTCCGTAATGCGTGACTTCGCCGGAAGAGCTTTCAATGCTGAGAGCGTAATCAATGCCGGCCTCAGTTCCTTCCGGGAAGTTGGACGGGTTGGCAAACTCCTCGTCGCAGATCTGCTGTATAGACGGATCCTGCGCCGAGTAGATGCGGAGCCCTCCGGCATAGACTGCCTTGACAGCCTGCTTGTAGGTGAAACCGCGCTCGTTCATCAGGTCTTCGATGACCTGGTCGATCAGGGCATCCTGATAGTAGGTGTATACAGATACCTCGCTTGCCTTTGTATCCTCATTTGACTGTATGCGCTCATATACGGGATCCGCGAGAGCCTCATCGCGCTGCGCTTCCGTGATATACCCCTGGGCAAGCATAAGGTTAAGGACTGTCCTGCGTTTTCCGTTGTTATTGTCAGGATACGTGATCGGATTGTAAAAAGTCGGATTCTGTGTAATGCCTGCGATGACAGCGCACTCGGACAGAGTGAGCTCGGAAACATCCTTACCGAAATACCGGAAAGCCGCGGACTGGACGCCGTAGCATCCGGCCCCCAGATTGATCACGTTCAGATAATCCTCCATGATCTGGTCTTTGGTCATGACCTTCTCAAGCTGGATGGCAAGGTACTGTTCCTGAATCTTGCGGTCCAGCCGGTCAAGGAAAGATTTTTCGGTGGTCCAGGATGTAAATACCGTGTTTTTCAGAAGCTGCTGCGTTATAGTGCTGGCGCCTTCATCAAACCTTCCGGTGGTTACGCCGTGCCAGAAAGCCCGGATGATTCCCTTGGGATCAATTCCGTTATGCTGGTAGAAGCGGGCATCCTCGACCGCGACAAAAGCGTGCTGAAGATCGATCGGCACGTTCAGGATGGTCACCAGGTCGCGGTTTGCTTCGGGAAGCGTGAGCTTCTGTTCCCGCTTGCCGCTCTGACTGTAGATGTATGTGGCAGCAGAACCGGGAGATACAGTAACGTCGGAAACAGCCGGCGCTTTTTTTATGACTGTGTGTACATAATACAGGCCGATCGCCGTGCAGGAGAGGGTTCCGGCAACAAAGAGGGCCAGGAGCACCTGAAAAATACGGAAGAGCACATGGCGCACGCCTCCCCTTCTTCTGGCCGGCCGGCTTCCCGGATAAGCTCCGCCCGCCCCCGGCTGCTCCGGCGGGATGACCGGCGGACGTCCCGTGTTGCGGCTGCTGACAGGAGGCCTGCGTGTGCCCGCCGCGGCGCTGCCGCCGGTATTTGCCCGGCCAGGTGCCGCGGTGCTGCTGTCGTTTCCCGCGCGCCTCGGCACAGCGGTGCCGCTGCCGCCGGTATTTGCCCGGCCAGGTGCCGCGGTGCCGCTGCCATTACCTGCGCGCCCTGGCACAGCGGTGCCGCTGCCGTTACCTGGGCGTTTTGGCACAGCGGTGCCGCTGCC
>CADCOP010000427.1 GCA_902803065.1 uncultured Lachnospiraceae bacterium
GATCGGCTGTTTCAGTTCCACTTTTGCCATAACCATTACCTCCTTATAGATTTTGTAATGACCGCAAAAGAAATAAGAAAAGCGTCTTCCCGCGAAAACACGAAAAGGCGCGAACATACTGAATATTCACACTTCCTCGGCAGGCGCTTACGCATTGTACCCTCTCGGGAACCTGCTGTCTTCGGCAGTCATCCTTGGCAGAATACCACTCTCCGGCTTCATTGTCAACCGGAATATGTGATTCTCCCTCCGCTTTTTATGATCCGTAATCTGAGAAAAGTCCCGCGCGTTACGCGCGGGACTGTCATAAGCGATTCAGCGTATGGTGTGTTCAGATACGATCCAATCAGCCAAACTTGGCCGGATTCAGCTTGATGCCGGGGCCCATGCTCGGCGCCATGACAACACTCTTCAGGAACTGGCCCTTCAGTGCCGCCGGTCTTGCCTTCACGATCGCATCCATAAGCGTCTGGAAATTGTCTGCAAGCTGCTCCTCGGTAAAGGAAGCCTTTCCGATCGGAACATGAATGATGTTGGACTTGTCAAGTCTGTACTCGATCTTACCGGCTTTGATATCGTTGATGGCCTTGGTCACGTCCATGGTGACGGTTCCGGCCTTCGGGTTCGGCATGAGGCCCTTCGGACCAAGCACACGGCCCAGACGGCCGACGACACCCATCATATCCGGGGTAGCAACAACAACATCAAAGTCAAGCCATCCCTCGTTCTGGATCTTCGGGATCAGCTCCTCAGCGCCGACATAATCCGCGCCCGCGGCCTGAGCCTCGTCCGCCTTCGCGTTCTTCGCAAATACAAGTACGCGGACGGTCTTGCCGGTTCCGTGCGGAAGAACGACAGCTCCGCGGATCTGCTGATCTGCGTGACGTCCGTCGCATCCGGTGCGGATGTGGACTTCGATGGTCTCATCAAACTTGGCAAATGCTGTCTTCTTCACAAGGGCGACAGCGTCTGACACTTCATAGAGCTGTGAGCGCTCGATCTGCTTCGCAGCTTCCTGATATTTCTTACCTCTTTTCATGATATACCTCCTGGTGGTGATGGCGGGAATGATCCCTCCCACTTAATCAGCATGCACTATTCTCAATCCTCGACAACGATGCCCATGGAACGCGCGGTTCCGGCGATCATGCTCATAGCTGCCTCGATGGAACCTGCGTTCAGGTCCGGCATCTTCGTCTCGGCGATCTCACGGATCTTGTCCCTGGAGATCGTTGCGACCTTGTCCTTGTTCGGTACGCCCGATGCCTTCTGCAGGTTGCATGCCTTCTTCAGAAGTACCGCTGCAGGCGGAGTCTTCGTGATGAAGCTGAAGGAGCGGTCTGCGTAAACGGTAATGACTACCGGGATGATCAGGTCGCCCTTGTCAGCAGTTCTTGCGTTGAACTCCTTGGTGAACTGCACGATGTTAACGCCGTGCTGGCCAAGTGCCGGTCCTACCGGAGGAGCCGGGGTGGCCTTGCCTGCAGGGATCTGCAATTTGATATAGCCTGTAACTTTCTTTGCCATGATTCTGCCTCCTTGTGGTTCTGACGGGAATACCCTCCCACTGTCAGTAATCTGCTGCCGTTCCGGCAGCTTCTTAATTCATTTTCTGGACATCAGCAAAGTCCATGCTGACCGGTGCTCCGTTCATGAACTCGGGAATGCTGATCTTGACCATCCTGCGGGACTCGTCGATCTCCCGGACCTCACCGATGGTATTGACCCAGACTCCGTTCGTGACGCGGACCGAATCGCCGACCTCAAAGTCGACCTCGGTGACCGGAGCGCGGACTCCGAGATTCAGCATCTCTTCTTCCGTCAGCGGTACCGGCTTCGTCGGTTCGGAACCCACAAACCCTGTGACGCCTCTGGTATTGCGCACGATATACCAGTTGTCTTCGTTCATGATCATATGAACGAACACGTATCCCGGGAAGAGCTTCTTGTTGACCAGTTTCGCCTGGGCCGGTTTCTTCGGCTTCGGCGGGATCCGCTCGCCTTCCTCGGTATACTGCACCTGCTCGGATCCCTCATCCTCATTCTTCTTCGTCTCAAGTACCTCCTGTGTCGGTACCCTGACTTCGAGGATCTGATCCTCCAGATGTCTGTTCTTGATCGTCTTGTCCAGATTCGCCTTTACCTTATTCTCGTAACCGGAATAGGTATGGCAGACGTACCAATATGCCTGTGCCATGTAATCTTGTTCTCCCTGTTTTTTTGAACGGGACTGCCTGCTCAGGCCAGTCCGATCAGGAAATCAATGCCGTGCTGGATCAGGAAGTCCAGAATGGAGATGATGACTCCGAGGATAACCGATACGGTGACAACGACACCGGTCTTCTTGACCAGATCGTCACGGGTCGGCCAGATGATCTTACGCCATTCAGCCTTGACGCCGTTCCACCAGGTGCTTGCCTTTGAAACCTGCTGTTTATCTGCCATGTTTCTTACCTCTCAAGCCATCTGTCACTTTGTTTCCTTATGCGCAGTATGCCGCTTGCAGAACGGACAATACTTCCGGACCTCCATCCTCTCGGGATGGTTCTTCTTTTCCTTGGTCAGGTTGTAGTTCCTGTGCTTGCATTCTGTGCACGCCAACGTGATTCGTGTACGCACAACTTCCACCTCGCCTTTCTATAGAGTCGCAGAAAACGGCCGCTTATTACCGCCTTCCGGGGTACCTCAGAAGACACTTCGAGAGGGACCCGTTTTTCCATACGCCGGACAATTATATCACCGGGGCTGCAGGGACGTCAAGAAATAGTTTCAGACGGAATCAGAGC
>CADCOP010000428.1 GCA_902803065.1 uncultured Lachnospiraceae bacterium
AATATAAAATGCGCCTTTATCAGCTTTTCTTTACGTAAACACAGGCTAGTACGATTATATTTCATCAACTAGCTTTTTGCAAGTGTTTTTATTTATTTGCGGTCGCTCAGGAGTTTCTCCTGAATCGACTTCGGAACCGGCTCATACCGTTCGAAGAACATTGAATAGTTGCCGCGTCCCTGGGTCTTGGAACGAAGGTCTGTGGAATATCCGAACATCTCGGAAAGCGGAACATAACCTTTAACGATCTTTCCGCCGCCGACATCATCCATTCCTTCGATACGGCCGCGTCTGGAATTGATGTCACCGATGACATCACCCATGTACTCCTCCGGCATTGTTACTTCGACCTTCATGATCGGCTCAAGCAGGGCAGGTTCGCCCTTCTTCATAGCTTCCTTGAACGCCATGGATCCGGCGATGTGGAATGCCATTTCAGAGGAGTCGACTTCATGATAGGAGCCGTCGTAAACTTCCGCCTTAACGCCGAGCACCGGATATCCGCCAAGGATACCTGCCTTCATGGCGTCCTGGATACCTTCATCAACTGCCGGGATGTATTCCTTCGGAATTGCGCCGCCGACGACGCTGTTCTCAAATTCATAAACCTTTTCAGCATTGGCATCCATCGGTGTGAAGCGAACCTTGCAGTGGCCATACTGTCCGCGTCCGCCGGACTGTCTGGCGTACTTGCTGTCGATATCGCTTGCCTTCGTGATGGTTTCCTTATAGGCAACCTGCGGAGCTCCTACATTCGCCTCGACGTTGAACTCGCGAAGCAGACGGTCAACGATGATCTCCAGATGGAGCTCTCCCATACCGGCAATGATCGTCTGGCCTGTTTCGTTATCCGTATGAGCGCGGAAAGTGGGATCCTCTTCAGCAAGCTTTGCAAGAGCTTCTCCCAGTTTGCCCTGGCCGGCCTTGGTCTTGGGCTCGATAGCCAGCTCGATAACCGGCTCCGGGAATTCCATGGACTCAAGGATGACCGGATGTGCCTCGTCACAGATCGTATCGCCTGTGCCGGAGAACTTGAAGCCGATCGCCGCAGCGATATCACCGGAGTAGACCTTTGCAAGTTCCTGTCTCTTGTTCGCATGCATCTGCAGGATACGTCCGACGCGTTCCTTCTTGCCCTTTGTTGCGTTCAGGACATAGGAACCGGAATTCAGTGTTCCTGAATATACGCGGAAATATGCAAGTCTTCCGACAAACGGATCAGTAACGATCTTGAATACAAGAGCGGAGAACGGTTCCGCATCAGATGAATGACGAACTGTCTCGTTTCCTTCCAGATCTGTGCCTTCGATATCCGGAACATCTGTCGGAGCCGGCATAAATTCAATAACTGCATCCAGAAGCTTCTGGATACCCTTGTTCTGGTGAGCGCTTCCGCAGAGCACCGGAACTCCCTTATTATCGATAACGGCCTGTCTGAGCACTTTCTTAAGTTCCTCAGTGGTCGGCTCCTCGCCTTCGAGGTATTTTTCCATAAGGTCATCATCGAATTCGCAGATCTTTTCGATCAGTTCTGTGTGGTACAGTTCCGCGTCAACCATCATATCCTCAGGGATATCCGTTACGGAAATGTCCTCGCCCTTTGAATCATTATAGATATAGGCTTTCATTTCGAACAGATCGATCAGGCCTTTAAAGTAATCCTCTTTTCCGATCGGCAGCTGCAGTACAACAGCATTCTTGCCGAGCTTTGTGCCGATCTCCTTCACGGTATTGAAGAAGTCAGCGCCGAGGATATCCATTTTATTAACAAACGCCATACGCGGTACATGGTAGGTATCAGCCTGACGCCATACATTTTCTGACTGCGGTTCTACGCCGCCTTTAGCATCAAATACACCTACGGCACCGTCCAGTACTCGCAGAGAACGTTCTACCTCAACTGTAAAGTCTACATGTCCCGGAGTATCGATGATATTGATACGATGCTCCTCGGCTCCCGGCTTTTTAACAGTCTTCTCCTGCAGAGTCCAGTGACAGGTCGTTGCAGCAGATGTAATCGTTATGCCTCTCTCCTGCTCCTGCTCCATCCAGTCCATGGTTGCGGTGCCTTCATACGTCTCACCGATCTTATAGTTGACTCCTGTATAATACAGAATACGCTCTGTCAGAGTCGTCTTACCGGCATCGATATGAGCCATGATACCTATGTTCCTGGTTCTCTCAAGCGGGTATTGTCTTTCTGCCATTTTTTCCTCCTGAACAACAGATACAGCGTCTCGCGCAGCATCTGATTGTTTAATTAAGCCGGAAAACAGGAAATCTGTTTTCTCATGCTTTCAACACTATAAAATATGATATCAGAAACGATAATGAGCAAATGCCTTGTTCGCTTCTGCCATCTTGTGCATATCTTCTTTTCTCTTTACGGAAGCGCCGGTATTGTTGGCTGCGTCCATAAGCTCATTTGCCAGTCTCTCTTCCATGGTCTTCTCGCCTCTCTTGCGGGAGAACATGGTGATCCAGCGAAGAGCCAGTGCCTGACGTCTGTCAGCGCGGACCTCGATCGGTACCTGATATGTAGCACCACCGATACGTCTTGCCTTAACTTCCAGAACCGGCATGATATTGTTCATTGCTTCCTCGAAAACCTCGAGTGCCGGTTTTCCGGTCTTCTCTTCCATTCTTGCGAATGCGCCGTACACGATCTTCTGCGCTACGCCCTTTTTGCCGTCAAGCATGATATTGTTGACGAGCTTGGTGACCACCTTATTATTGTAAAGCGGATCTGCCAATACATCTCTTTTCTGGGTATGTCCTTTACGTGGCACGTTTCTTCCCTCCTTAATAATAGTTGAACCCGGCCTTTACGCGCCGGCCTCATAATTAGATCACAGGTACTCACAATGTGTCTTCTACATTTGCGTTTCATGTCAGCGGGGGACATCCGTATTCAGCCTGCAACCACCTGGTGAATAAGAATTCCCTGACTATCAGAAACCATATAGCATACGTATGTGAATCTACTGAGTTACTTTTCCGAGCCTTCTGCCGAATATTATTTCTTTGCAGCCTTCGGTCTCTTAGCACCGTATTTGGAACGGGCCTGTCTTCTGTTGGCAACACCGGCTGTATCCAGTGTACCTCTGATGATGTGGTATCTTGTACCCGGAAGGTCCTTGACACGGCCGCCGCGGATCAGCACGACGCTGTGCTCCTGCAGATTGTGTCCTTCACCCGGAATATAGGATGTAACTTCGATACCGTTGGAAAGGCGAACCCTGGCGATCTTACGCAGAGCGGAGTTCGGCTTCTTCGGTGTAGCAGTCTTTACTGCTGTGCAAACGCCTCTCTTCTGCGGAGAAGATGCTTCTGTAGCTCTTTTCTTCAGAGAGTTGAAACCCTTCTGAAGAGCCGGAGCAGTCGATTTTCTGACTGACGTCTGTCTGCCTTTTCTTACTAACTGGTTAAATGTTGGCATTCTTTCACCTCCTGATTATTTGAGCTTTGCTCATGTGTGGTTGCATTCAGTGCCGCCGTCCCGTTTCAGGACGCACGGGCGCACTTCACCCATAAAGTCTGCGCAATTTCATATTATACGGTCGCCCGAATCAGTTGTCAAGCTATTTTACTTGCAGTTTTCTTAGATTTTTCTGAAGTCAGCGGCACATGTATGGACTTTGAGAGACGGGAATGATATGATTACTTCCACAAACGGAGGTACAGTTATGCGATTACGCACTTTTCTGAAGCCGCTCTCTTTCATACCGGCGCTGCTTCTTATGTATATGATCTTTTCATTTTCCGCGCAGGAGGCGGATGTTTCTTCCGAGCTCAGCTACCGCGTCAGCCGCAGGATCGTCCAGACAGCCGATCATGTGCTCAATATGGATCTTGAAGAATACCAGATCGACAATTACGCTGTCAGAATCAACGGAATCACAAGGAAACTCGCGCATATGGGCGAATATTTCCTGCTCGCGATCGCAGTTTCCTTTCCATTATATGTGTATGGTCTTCACGGTATCCTGCTTGTACTTGTGGCAGGTATGTTCTGTGTCGCGTTCGCCTGCAGCGATGAATACCATCAGTCGCTTGTAGCCGGGCGGGCCGCGCAGCTGCGGGACGTGGGGATCGACAGCGTAGGCATACTGTTCGGAATTATACTGGTGCGCATCATAGGCTGGACCGGCCGCATGACGGTTTTCCGCCAGGATCCTTACGAAGCCGAACAGCGAAGGATCGCGAAGACGCGGAGGAAATACGAAAAAAGGATGGCTGCCCGCGAACGCGAGCTGGAACGCTCCTATGAGCAGTTCACGCAGGATATGCAGGACATGCGTCCTGTCGAGAGCAGCAGGCACGACGGATCTGCCGGTTATCAGGGAACGTCTCCGGGCAGGCCGGATGAAGGTGCCGCGCCGGGAACATACAGAAGCGGCCAGCGCCAGAACGCTCCCGTCCGAAGGCCGGGAGGAAGAATCGTTCCCGGTCCCGAGCCGGATGATTCCGCTGACCAGCTTGCAGATGACATGCCATTCTCACACATCTTCAAACCCAAAGACTGAACAGAAAAGAAGACTGAACAAAAAAGGCCCGCCGGATGGCGGGTCTTTTCTGTCAGCGGCTGTACTGCCGCTTTCTGCTGTTCTGCAGCGTTATTCTTCTGTCTCAGTTTCAGTAATCTCTTCTTCCGCTTCCACAGTTTCTTCTGTCAGTGCCTCTTCTTCAGGAGCTTCGGTTTCTTCCGTCATCTCGTCCATCAGAAGTTCCTCATCCTCATACATATCGTCTTCCGATGTGATCCTGACATTTCTGTAGCGCTTCATACCGGTTCCCGCAGGTATCAGCTTACCAATGATTACGTTCTCCTTCAGTCCGATCAGATGATCGACCTTTCCTTTGATGGCTGCGTCTGTCAGCACCTTTGTTGTCTCCTGGAAGGAGGCTGCGGACAGGAACGAGTTCGTGGCAAGTGATGCCTTGGTGATACCAAGCAGTACCTGCTTGGCCGTTGCCGGTTCCTTGCCCTGGGCGATCATCTCCTCGTTGATATCCTCAAGTTCAAGGTTATCCACAAGCATGCCCGGAAGCAGTTCTGTATCTCCGTTATCCTCAACGCGTACCTTCTTAAGCATCTGTCTGACCAGGACCTCGATGTGCTTATCACTGATCTCAACGCCCTGCAGACGGTAAACGCGCTGTACCTCGCGGAGCATGTAGTCCTGAACGGCTTCCACGCCCTTGATGCGGAGGATATCATGCGGATTTACGCTTCCTTCGGTAAGCACATCACCGGCAACAAGCTCTGCTCCGTCCTCGACACGGATGACAGATCCGTACGGGATCAGGTATGTCTTGGATTCGCCTGTCTCATTGTTGGTGACGATCACTTCACGTTTCTTCTTTGTATCACGAAGCTCGACCTTACCGGCAATCTCCGTAATGATCGCAAGTCCCTTCGGCTTACGTGCTTCGAAAAGCTCCTCAACACGGGGAAGACCCTGTGTGATGTCGCCACCGGCAACGCCGCCTGTGTGGAACGTACGCATGGTCAGCTGTGTACCGGGCTCACCGATGGACTGTGCGGCAATGATACCGACCGTCTCACCGACCTGTACCGGTTCACCTGTCGCCATGTTTGAACCGTAGCATCTCGCGCAGATACCCTTGTGGGATTTGCAGGAAAGAATGGAACGGATCTTGATCTTCTTGAAGGGTTCGCCGTTTTCATCAACGCCATCCTTCATGATCTTCGCCGCGCGGCGCGGAGTGATCATGTGGTTCGCCTTGACGATGACATTGCCGTCCTTATCGCAGATCGTATTGCAGGAGAATCTTCCTGTGATACGTTCCTGCAGAGACTCGATCTCCTCCTTGCCGTCAGCAAACTTGCTGACCCAGATGCCGGGGATCTCCGCCCTGTTCTCGGCACAGTCGACTTCGCGGATGATCAGTTCCTGTGAAACATCGACCATTCGTCTTGTCAGGTAACCGGAGTCAGCTGTACGAAGAGCCGTATCCGACAGACCCTTGCGGGCGCCGTGCGCTGACATGAAGTATTCCAGAACATCCAGGCCTTCACGGAAGTTTGACTTGATCGGCAGCTCGATCGTGTGACCGGTCGTATCCGCCATCAGTCCGCGCATGCCTGCCAGCTGCTTGATCTGCTTATCAGAACCACGGGCTCCGGAGTCAGCCATCATGAAGATGTTGTTGTACTTATCGAGTCCGCTCAGCAGTGCCTGCGTCAGCTTCGCGTCGGTAGCCTCCCATGTCTTGACGACTTCCTTGTACCGGCCTTCGTCCGTCAGGAGACCTCTCTTGAACTTCCTTGTCAGCGTATCAACTACAGCCTGTGCTTCCTTAAGCATCTGCGGTTTCTGCGGCGGCACTGTCATGTCAGAAATGGATACTGTCATGGCTGCGCGGGTCGAATAGCCGTAACCCATTGACTTGATATGGTCAAGGACTTCCGCTGTCTTCGTTGCGCCGTGCGTATTGATGACTTTTTCAAGGATCTTTTTCAGTTCTCTCTTGCCGACATGGAAGTCGACTTCAAGCAGAAGGTCGTTTTCCGGATCCGTTCTGTCCACAAAGCCAAGGTCCTGCGGAAGGATCTCATTGAACAGGAAACGGCCAAGAGTCGAGGCGATCACGCCGCTCTTCACAGTTCCGTCAGGAAGTTTTTTCTCAACGCGGACACTGATCTTGGACTGCAGTGTGATGCATTTGTTCTCATACGCAAGAAGCGCTTCGTTGATGCTCTTGTAGAATGTGCCTTCGCCAAGCGCGCCGGGACGTTCCTGCGTCAGATAGTAGATACCGAGGACCATATCCTGGGAAGGAACAGCCACCGGACCGCCGTCAGACGGCTTCAGCAGGTTGTTCGGCGAGAGCAGCATGAAGCGGCATTCTGCCTGCGCCTCTACGGACAGCGGAAGGTGAACAGCCATCTGGTCACCATCGAAGTCAGCGTTGAACGCTGTACAGACAAGCGGATGAAGCTTGATCGCCTTACCTTCTACGAGGATCGGTTCAAATGCCTGAATACCCAGTCTGTGCAGTGTAGGAGCGCGGTTCAGCATGACCGGATGCTCTTTGATGACATCCTCGAGGACATCCCACACGCCCGGTTCAAGGCGCTCGACCATCTTCTTGGCATTCTTGATATTGTGAGACGTGCCGTTAGCCACCAGCTCCTTCATAACGAAGGGCTTGAACAGCTCAATAGCCATCTCCTTCGGAAGACCGCACTGATAGATCTTCAGTTCCGGACCGACAACGATAACGGAACGGCCGGAATAGTCGACTCGTTTTCCGAGCAGGTTCTGGCGGAAACGGCCGGACTTACCTTTCAGCATATCTGAAAGGGATTTCAGGGAACGGTTTCCGGGACCTGTGACCGGACGGCCGCGGCGGCCATTATCGATCAGAGCATCCACCGCTTCCTGAAGCATACGCTTCTCATTGCGGACAATGATCTCCGGCGCGCCCATCTCAAGCAGTCTTCTCAGGCGGTTATTTCTGTTAATGATTCTTCTGTAAAGGTCATTAAGGTCGGATGTGGCAAAACGTCCGCCATCCAGCTGTACCAGCGGGCGAAGATCGGGCGGGATCACCGGGATGACCGTCATGATCATCCACTCCGGACGGTTGCCGGATTCGCGGAAAGCCTCAACGACCTCCAGCTGTTTAATGATTCTTGCTTTCTTCTGTCCGCTTGATTCCTTCAGCGCCTGCTTCATCTCAGCGGCTTCCTTCTCAAGGTCGATCTTCTTGAGAAGTTCATAGATCGCTTCAGCACCCATGCCGGCGCGGAAGCTGTCGCCGTAATCGCGTCTGGCATCCTGGTATTCTTTTTCCGTCAGGATCTGTTTCTCCTGAAGAGGTGTTTCGCCCTTATCCAGTACGATATAGTTGGCAAAATACAGTACTTTTTCCAGAACACGCGGCGAGATGTTCAGGATCAGACCCATTCTGGAGGGGATACCCTTAAAGTACCAGATATGGGATACCGGCGCTGCCAGTTCAATATGGCCCATGCGCTCACGGCGGACGCTGGATTTTGTGACCTCAACGCCGCATCTGTCGCACACCACGCCTTTGTAACGGATCTTCTTATATTTACCGCAATGGCACTCCCAGTCTTTGGTCGGTCCGAAGATACGCTCACAGAACAGACCGTCACGTTCCGGTTTCAGAGTTCTGTAGTTGATCGTCTCCGGCTTGGTAACTTCGCCGTGGGACCATTCCCGGATCGTTTCCGGGGATGCAAGGCCGATCTTAATCGCATCAAATGTCATTGGCTGATACGTATCATTTTTAACTGTTTCCGGCATTACAGTACTCCTTTCATTCTGCGTCGTCAGAGTCGTCAAAATCATCCTCGCTCATAGCGAATGCTTCTGCTGCTCTTTCGTCCTCAGATTCTTCTTCGGGAACATTGACCAGTTCACCGTCAGAAAATTCCTGCTGGCTGAAACCGTTTTCCGCAAGAGACTCTCTCTGCTCGTATCTGCGGTCGCCCTCAATAATAGAGCGCATGCTGATATCGATATCTTCCGTGCTCTCCATGATGTCAACCTCTGTTCCGTCATCGCGGAGCACACGCATATCCAGTCCCAGGGACTGAAGCTCTTTAAGAAGAACTTTGAATGACTCCGGAACACCTGCCTCCGGAATATTCTCGCCCTTAATGATAGCCTCATATGTCTTCACACGGCCGATCACATCATCCGATTTGACCGTCAGGATCTCCTGCAGCGTATAAGCAGCGCCGTACGCTTCCAGAGCCCAGACTTCCATCTCACCGAAACGCTGTCCGCCGAACTGAGCCTTGCCGCCCAGAGGCTGCTGCGTAACAAGAGAATAAGGACCGGTAGAACGGGCATGGATCTTATCATCTACCAGATGGTGAAGTTTCAGGTAATGCATGTGACCGATCGTAGTCGGGCCGTCAAACGGCTCACCTGTACGGCCGTCACGCAGAAGGACCTTGCCGTCCCTGCGAATCGGAACACCTTTCCACAGCGCTCTGTGATCGCGGTTCTCGTACAGATAGTCGAGAACTTCCGGAAGGAGCTCATCTCCATGCTTCTCCCTGAACTCATCCCACTCCAGGTTTACATAATCGTTCGCCAGCTCAAGCGTATCCATGATGTCATGCTCGTTCGCGCCGTCAAATACCGGTGTGGATACGTTGAAGCCAAGTGCCTTGGCAGCCAGGCTCAGGTGGATCTCCAGGACCTGACCGATGTTCATACGGGACGGAACGCCCAGCGGATTCAGCACGATGTCAAGCGGACGTCCGTTCGGGAGGAACGGCATATCCTCAACCGGAAGCACGCGGGAAACAACACCTTTGTTTCCGTGACGGCCGGCCATCTTATCACCTACGGATATCTTTCTCTTCTGCGCAATGTAAATGCGGACAGATTCGTTGACGCCGGGAGCCAGCTCATCGCTGTTCTCTCTCGTAAATACCTTCGCGTCAACAACGATACCATACTCACCGTGGGGCACTTTCAGGGAAGTATCCCTGACTTCGCGGGCCTTTTCACCGAAGATGGCGCGCAGCAGGCGTTCCTCGGCCGTCAGCTCGGTCTCTCCCTTCGGAGTTACCTTGCCGACAAGGATATCACCGGCACGGACTTCTGCGCCGATGCGGATGATTCCGCGGTCATCCAGGTTCTTGAGAGCATCCTCACCAACGCCGGGGACATCACGGGTGATCTCCTCGGGCCCAAGCTTTGTATCGCGGGATTCAGCCTCATATTCCTCAATATGAACAGATGTATATACATCATCCATGACCAGCTTCTCACTGATCAGGACAGCATCCTCGTAGTTGTAGCCTTCCCATGTCATGAAGCCGATCAGCGGGTTCTTGCCCAGCGCGATCTCGCCATTGCATGTGGAAGCGCCGTCAGCAATCACATCGCCGCGCTCAACGCGGTCGCCCTTATTGACGATCGGTCTCTGATTGTAGCAGTTGCTCTGATTGCTTCGGACGAACTTGCGAAGCTTATACTCCTCGCGGATACCGTCATCCGTGCGGATCACAATACGGTTGGACTCGGAGCGTTCCACGACACCGGCAGACTTCGCGACTACGCATACGCCGGAGTCAACGGCAGCCTTCACTTCAATTCCCGTACCGACAACAGGAGCTTCCGTTGTAAGAAGCGGAACCGCCTGCCTCTGCATGTTGGAACCCATCAGAGCACGGTTCGCGTCATCGTTCTGCAGGAACGGGATCAGGGCCGTAGCGACTGAGAACACCATCTTCGGAGATACGTCCATGTACTCAAACATGGTCTTATCATACGCCTGCGTTTCATCCCGGAAACGTCCGGACACATTCTGATTGACGAAATGTCCTTCCTCATCCAGCGGTGTGTTCGCCTGCGCGACATGGTAATTGTCTTCCTCATCCGCGGTCATGTAAACAACCTCATCGGTAACGCGGGGATTCTTCGGATCTGAATGATCCACGCGGCGATACGGAGCCTCTACGAAACCGTATTCATTAATGCGGGCATAGCAGGCAAGCGAGTTGATCAGACCGATGTTCGGGCCTTCAGGCGTCTCGATCGGGCACATTCTTCCGTAATGGGAATAATGTACGTCACGGACCTCAAATCCGGCGCGGTCTCTTGACAGACCACCCGGGCCCAGAGCGGAAAGCCTTCTCTTATGTGTCAGCTCACCCAGCGGATTGTTCTGATCCATGAACTGGGACAGCTGGGAGGAACCAAAGAATTCCTTTACCGCGGCTGTTACCGGCTTGATGTTGATCAGAGACTGCGGAGAGATTCCCTCCGCTTCCTGCGTGGTCATGCGCTCACGGACAACTCTCTCCAGTCTGGACAGACCGATCCTGTACTGGTTCTGAAGAAGTTCGCCGACGGCACGGATACGGCGGTTGCCCAGATGATCGATATCATCCTTATTGCCGATGCCGTACTCGAGATGCATGTTATAGTTAATGGAAGCAAGAATATCTTCCTTAGTAATATGCTTCGGAATCAGGAGATGTACGCTGCGGCGGATCGCATCGCGCACTTCCTCCGGATCAGTATACTCATCCAGGATCTTCTTCAGCTCCGGATAGTATACGAGTTCAGTGATGCCCAGTTCCTTCGAATCCTCAACATCCACAAAGTTTCTCAGATCCACCATCATGCTGGAGAGCACCTTGACATTGCGCTCCTCTGTCTGGATCATGACATAGGGAACCGCCGCGTTCTGGATTCTGTCAGCAAGTTCGCGGTCCACGCCGGTACCTGCTTCGGCAATGATCTCACCGGTTGAAAGGTCAACGACGTCCTCCGCAAGCACATGCCCTGCAATACGGTTCCTGAGCATCAGTTTCTTATTGAATTTATAGCGGCCGACCTTCGCGAGGTCATATCTGCGCGGGTCGAAGAACATGCCCATGATCAGGCTCTCCGCGCTTTCAACTGCCAGCGGCTCACCCGGACGGATCTTCTTGTAAAGCTCAAGCAGACCAGTCTGGTAGCTGTCAGAAACATCCTTTGCCAGTGTGGCAACGATCTTGGGTTCCTCGCCGAACAGAGATATGATATCCGCGTTTGTGCCGTAACCGAGAGCACGGATCAGAACAGTAACAGGCACTTTGCGTGTTCTGTCTACACGAACATAGAATACATCGTTTGAATCCGTCTCATATTCAAGCCATGCGCCGCGGTTGGGAATAACGGTGCAGGAATACAGTTCCTTACCGATCTTATCATGAGCGATTCCATAATAGATGCCCGGGGAACGGACCAGCTGGCTGACGATAACACGTTCCGCGCCGTTGATCACAAATGTACCGGTCTCAGTCATCAGCGGAAGATCCCCCATAAAGATCTCATGCTCGCTGATCTCATCGTTTTCCTTATTATGGAGCCTTACTCTTACCTTTAAAGGCGCAGCATATGTGGCATCCCTCTCAGCACATTCCTCGATCGTATACTTTTTGTCCTTCTCACACAATGTGAAATCAACAAATTCAAGGCTCAGCTTTCCGCTGTAATCCTCGATCGGGGAGATATCGTCAAAAGCTTCCTTCAGTCCATCGCTCAGAAACCACTGATACGAATCCTTCTGAACTTCGATCAGATTAGGGATGTCAAGGACCTCTTTCTGGCGCTGGAAACTCATGCGAAAGCTTTTTCCAGTGACTACGGGACGAATCCGGTTTTTCTCCATGGATGTTTTCACCTCTGTTCTTTCTGCGGTCTCAGGTTACGCTTTTCAGCCTTTCCGGCCGAAAAGATATATATACAGTTCAGACAGAATATCACCTGTCTGAGGGCATACTATCCCCTGTATAATCCTGCACAAAAGTGCAACCTACACTATAGCATTTCAGCAAGCCGCTGTCAAGCAGGAAATAAAAAAGTTTTTACAATCGCCGGCAGTCAGACTGCGTATGGCAAAAATCTGTACAAAGAAAAAAAGGAACCACCGCATTGCGGTGATTCCTCTGACTTTCGATAAAGTTAAATTATTTCAGAGTAACCTTTGCGCCTTCGCCCTCGAGCTTAGCCTTCAGTTCATCTGCCTCTGCCTTGGAAACGCCTTCCTTAACGATCTTCGGAGCTCCGTCAACGACTTCCTTAGCTTCCTTCAGACCAAGACCGGTTGCTTCACGAACGACCTTGATGACCTTAACCTTGTTCGGGCCAACCTCTGTCAGCTCAACGTCGAACTCAGTCTTCTCTTCTACTTCTTCAGCCGGGCCGGCTGCTGCTGCAACAACAACACCTGCTGCTGCGGATACGCCGAACTCTTCCTCACAAGCCTTAACCAGCTCGTTCAGTTCAAGAACAGATAACTCTTTAATAGCTTCAATAAACTCAGCTGTTGTTAATTTTGCCATCTTATTTTCCTCCTGATTATATTATAGTAAGATTTTCTGATTGAATGATACATTGAAACAACACAGAATGCTTATGCTTCTGCAGCTGTCTCGGCTGCCGGAGCATCCTTTTCCGCGATCTGCTTGATAACGCGTGCGAAGTTTGCAACCGGAGACTGTATGGAACCAAGCAGTCTGCCAAGAAGGATTTCTCTGGACGGGATGTCAGCCAGCTCTGCAACTGCTTTTTCATCACAGTACTTGCCTTCAACCACACCGGCGATCAGCTTCAGAGCCGGGATCTTCTTTGCGTATTTAGAAAGAATACGGGCTGCAGCTGTCGCATCCGTCTTGGAAATGGCGATCGCGTTCGGGCCTTCAAGATGTTTGCACAGGGGCTCAAACTCTGTGTCCTTGAAAGCAAAGCTCATCATAGTGTTCTTATAGACCTTGTATGTAACGCCTGCTTCACGGAGCTCTTTACGAAGCTGTGTATCAGACGCAACATCGATTCCGCTGTAAGCAAC
>CADCOP010000429.1 GCA_902803065.1 uncultured Lachnospiraceae bacterium
CTGGATGGTGTATATGGGTTATATTTCTTAATTCCCATGACTGGTTGCTCCTTTCAGTATTTATTATCAGGCTTTGTTTGCCTATATTCGGACTGGATCACAGTCCCTGGAAGATCTCGATCTCTTTGCTCTCTTCCGTGAGAGTAACGATCGCTTTCTTTGACTTAGCGGTGTAACCGAAGGTCATTCCGCGTCTCTTCCTCTTGCCGTCGATGTTCATTGTGTTGACAGACTTTACAGCTGTTCCCTCGAACATTTTCTCAACAGCTTCTTTGATCTGAGCCTTATTGGCTTCCGGATGAACAAGGAATGTATACTTCTTCTCCGCCATCTGGCTCATGCTTTTTTCCGTGACGACCGGTTTCAGGATCACGTCATAATATTTAATATCAGCCATTACGCGTATACCTCCTCGATTGTTTCCACAGCAGCCTTTGTTGTAACTACTGTATCGTATTTGAGAACATCAAACACATTCAGGGTGTTCGCGAATGCAGTCTTTACATCCGGGATGTTTCTTGCGGAAAGCACTGCGTTCTGATCATTCTCTCCGAGAACGATGAGTGCCTTGCTGACCTTCAGAGCGTCAAGAACTGCCTTCATGTTCTTTGTCTTTACTTCTTCAAGCTTCAGCTCGTCCAGAACGAAAAACTTGTTCTCCTGTACTCTGGAAGTAAGAACGCTTCTGAGCGCTCCTCTCTTTTCCTTCCTGTTCATCTTGAAGGTGTAGCTTCTCGGAACCGGAGCGAAAACTACGCCGCCGCCTGTCCACTGCGGAGCTCTTGTTGAACCCTGTCTTGCATGGCCGGTTCCCTTCTGTCTCCAGGGCTTTCTTCCGCCGCCGGAAACCTCGGATCTTGTTTTTGCCTTCTGTGTGCCCTGACGATTGTTAGCCAGCTGCTGAACAACTGCAAGGTGCACAAGATGCTCATTTATCTCTACGCCAAATACAGCGTCGGAAAGCTCGATCGTACCAACTTCCCTGCCTTCCATGTTGTATACAGATACATTAGCCATCTGTGTATTCCTCCTTTCCTGTACTCAGTTCCTTATCTGCCACTCTTAGTCGTCTCTTTAACGGTTACAAGTGCCTTCTTGGGTCCGGGTACAGCTCCTTTAACAAGGATCACGTTGTTCTCAGCATCAACTCTGACTACCTCAAGGTTCTGTACAGTAACCTGTACGCCACCCATGCGACCCGGCATCTTCTTGCCCGGATATACGCGGCTCGGATCTGAAGCAGAACCGTTGGAACCGGCATGGCGATGATACTTGGAACCATGAGTCATGGGGCCTCTGTGCTGTCCGTGTCTCTTGATCGCGCCCTGATATCCTTTTCCCTTGGAAACAGCGGTAACATCGATCTTGTCACCCTCTGCGAAGATATCAGCCTTGATTTCCTGCTTAACTTCGTAATTCTCAGCATCCTCAAAACGGAACTCTCTGACATATCTCTTATAAGAAACGCCGGCTTTCTCGAATGCCTTCTTCTGCGGCTTTGCAACAAGCTTTTCTCTCTTGTCTGTGAAACCGACCTGAACAGCAGCATAACCGTCGTTTTCTACTGTCTTGACCTGTGTGACTACGCACGGACCAGCCTGAAGAACGGTTACCGGTGTAAGGACTCCGTCCTCATTGAAGATCTGTGTCATGCCAACTTTTGTTGCCAGAATAGCTTTCTTCATTCTTTCTTTTACCTCCTGTCTGACTACAGCGGATCGCACTGCGATCATCCTAGTTACAGAGAAGATATCACATGTTTCAGCGGACCGCGCAGGCGGTCATGAATATCTGCCTGATTAGGATTGCTCTGTTTGAAATTATTTGGTCTTCATCTTTATATCAATATAAACACCAGCCGGCATTTCCAGTTTGGACAGGGCATCCACTGTCTTCTGGTTCGGCGTGATGATATCGATCAGTCTCTTGTGTGTTCTCTGCTCGAACTGTTCTCTGGAATCTTTGTACTTATGTACGGCACGAAGGATCGTAACGATCTCCTTCTTTGTCGGAAGCGGTACGGGGCCGCTGACCTGTGATCCGGATTTCTTGACTGTTTCGATGATTTTCTTTGCTGATGCATCAACCAGTTCGTGGTCATATGCCTTCAGTGTGATACGCATTACCTGATTTGCCATAAAAAAAGTCGCCTCCTATTCGCACTTTGTTCAGTACGACAAGCGGTGACTGTACACTCTCCCGTGTGTATCTTCCTCTTTTCACACGGTGTTTCCACCCTGCGGTGGACGTTAACCCTTTGTACAGTGACTTGTCGCCAGTTTTATAACTTGACATTCGCTCCACGGAAAACCTGCGGTATCCCGCAGCAACCTCACGCTTCTACGCTATCAAGGTCACAACATTTGCAGTATAAAGCAAAACGTTCAGGATTTCAACTCCCCATTTCAATGAATCAAAAATAAAATTGTATTTTTTTAAGTACAATCCTATAACTTTCCGGTTTCATGATGTACAATGAAGCTCACCGCGAACGACTGCTCTCTGAGAGGCACAAATGAGAGGTACACACATGACTTCCGATGACATGCATATGATCAGATATATCGAGGAGCTCTCTCTGAACGCCTGGCCGTCCTACCGTATCGAGCTGTATGACGGCTGGCTCATACGCTTCTCCCATAATTACACCTACAGGACAAACAGCGTGGAACAGGTTGGCCCGTCAGCCATTCCCATCCCGGAAAAGATCCGGTACTGTGAACAGATCTACCGTGACTTCGGGACACCGGCCCACTTCAAGATCAATCCCCTCATCGATCCGTCGTTTGACCGGATGCTTGAAGACCGGGGCTATGGGATCCGTCATGTGACAGAGGTCATGACGGCCGATCTCTCCCGCATTAATATAATGAAGCCAATCCGCTCAGAATATGAATTTGAGAACCGGCTCGGTCTTCCGTCCTGCATACATTATAATAATGAAATCTCTGTTCTTCTCTCTCCCGATGTGACAGATGAATGGATCCACGGGCTCTTCCATCTGAACGGGACTACAGATCCTACGCTGCGGCGGATCGTCCCGTCCATGTACAGAGCCATCCCAAAAAAGACTCTGTGCGCGTCCATCGAGATAGACGGGCGTATCGTTGCGACAGGGCTCGGGATCTTTGACCGGGATTATGTGGGCGTCTATGCCATCTACGTTTCTCCCGGCTGCAGAAGAAGGCATTACGCCCGGGCCATCTGCAGCACCCTTCTTCGCGAAGGCCGGGAGCTTGGCGCTTCCCGGGCATACCTGCAGGTCGTCAAGGGCAACATCAACGCGCGAAGCCTTTATCTTTCCCTTGGCTTTTGCGATCATTACACCTACTGGTTCCGGAGCAGGAATAC
>CADCOP010000430.1 GCA_902803065.1 uncultured Lachnospiraceae bacterium
ATGGTCATGCACTGCCTGGAGGGAAGGTACGAGGAGGCCAGAAAGCTGCAGCTGAAGGCCCTTCCGCTGGTCGACCAGCTCTTCTGTGAAGTAAATCCGATACCGGTGAAAGCCGCGCTGAACATGCAGGGCTTCAACGTCGGAAAACCGAGGCTTCCGCTGACAGAGCTCACCGACGCGCATAAGAAGACGCTGGAGGAGGCCATGAGAGCCTTCGGATGCTTATAAAATAATAAAATAAGGGATCCGCTTAAATATAATAAAGGATCCGCATAATAACAAAGGATCCGCTTTAAGCGGCGCGAAGGCCATACAGATCGAAGCCGGACGCGCCGCATTTTTATTGGGGGATAATAAACCACTGGTGGCGGGAAGCTTCGGAAAATGGTATGATTATCCTGTTTAAGACCGGAGGGCCTGCGAACAGAACCTGCCGGCAGCACAAGCATTATTTTCGGATGCAGGAAAGTCAGGAAAAAACGGGGGAATATGCCATGAGAAAGTTACTGATCGTTATCGATATGCAGAATGATTTTATTGACGGAGCGCTCGGGACAGCGGAGGCACTTGCGATCGTTGAGAATGTAAAGAACAAGATACGCTCCTATCCGCCGGAGGACATCTTCGCTACGCTGGATACGCATCACGAAAACTATATGGAAACGCAGGAAGGAAAATACCTGCCGGTGCCGCACTGTATCCGTGGAACCAGAGGATGGGAGATCCGCGGGGATATTGACGCGCTGCTTGCGCAGGCGGCCCGCTATGAAAAGCCGACGTTCGGAAGCACAGCGCTTGCCGCGGATATCCGCAGCCTTTCAGAGCAGGAAGACATCGAGCTGGAACTTGTCGGTCTGTGCACAGACATCTGTGTGGTATCCAACGCATTGCTGCTGAAGGCTGCCATGCCCGAGGTAAAGATTTCTGTTGATGCTTCCTGCTGCGCAGGGGTCACCCCGGAAAAACATCTGGCCGCGCTGGAAACCATGCGCTCCTGCCAGATACAGGTCATAAACAGCTGAAAAATGACAGTCAGACGATTTTAAGGCATACTTAGTGAGGGCAATATGAAAGATATCCCAGAGCCAGGTCGACGCTCCTGCTGCGGAAGGCACAGGCGCCCTCGGCCTGACAGAAGCGGCTGTCAACATTCCGTTCCTGGGGCATGCTACAGCACCGGATGAGCCTCTGACAAACATCCAGGCAGTTCTGGATGCGGCAGTGGAACAGGGTATTGCTTACGCTGCCTGCAGCGCACATTCTTAAAAATCTGTTGGAGTATTGGGGGTTGATGTGATAAAGTAGAGAGTGGCTCTTTTCTGATGGCTGGCAGGCCTCTTTACCGCTGCCGGCAGACAGGGAAGATAAGGCAGATAATAACCATGACCTGTCCCGGATGGATCATGGAGTTTGGAAAGGATAAAACATATATGCTGGAATTACGGAATGTATCATTTGAAGTAAATGAGAGCAGCCGCAACATTGACATCATACACGACCTGAGCCTGAAGGTCGAAAACAGGAAATTTGTTGTTATTACCGGCCCGAACGGCGGAGGAAAATCCACGCTGGCAAAACTGATCGCCGGTATCGAAAAGCCCACATCCGGACGCATTTTCCTGGATGGAGAGGATATTACCGACAAGTCTATTACCGAACGCGCCAGAATGGGCATCGGCTACGCATTTCAGCAGCCCGTTCGCTTCAAAGGCCTGCAGGTGCTGGATCTTCTCAGAATCGCGGCCGGAAAGCAGATCGCAGTCTCTGAAGCCTGCAATTATCTTTCCGAAGTCGGACTCTGCGCAAGGGATTACATTAACCGTGAGGTCAACGCATCTCTTTCCGGAGGAGAGCTGAAGCGAATCGAGATCGCGACTCTGCTGGCAAGAGGAACCCGGCTTTCCGTGTTTGATGAGCCGGAAGCAGGAATCGATCTGTGGAGTTTCCAGAACCTGATCCGCATCTTTGAAAAGATGAGGGAAGACATTCGCGACAGCTCCATCATCATTATTTCCCATCAGGAGCGAATCCTGAACATAGCGGACGAGATCGTGGTGTTATCCGGCGGCAGAATTGAAAAGCAGGGAACCAGGGACGAAGTATTCCCGAGCCTGATCGGAACAGAATCCGCCGTGGATGCCTGCCAGAGGCTGACACAGGGCGCGAATGACGGCCAGGGAATGCCTGCAGTGTGACAGGGCGCAGATGACGGCCAGGGCATGCCTGCAGTCTGACACAGGATCTTAATGATGAAGCAGAATGAATCTGAATACTGACAGAAACCGGGAGAAATATATTCATGAAAAAAATACAGCTGGATGCAATACAGAGAAGACTGATCCAGGAGATCGCGGATCTGCATCAGGTTCCGGAAGGCGCATACAATTTCCGCGCCAACGGGCAGCTTGCAGGAAGAAACACAACAGCAAACATCGATATAACATCTAAAGAAAACGGAAGCGGCATCGACATCCGCATCAAACCGGGAACCAAAAACGAGAGCGTGCATATTCCGGTCGTTCTCTCCACATCAGGCCTGAAAGAGGTCGTTTACAACGACTTTTATGTCGGGGAAGGCAGCGACGTTGTCATCGTGGCAGGCTGCGGCATTGATAACTGCGGAAACCAGGACGCGGAGCATGACGGAGTTCACCGTTTCTTCGTCGAGAAAAACGCGAAGATCAAATATGTGGAAAAGCATTACGGCTCCGGCGATGGCGAAGGGAAACGCATCCTGAATCCGGTCACGGAAGTGTACATGGACGAAG
>CADCOP010000431.1 GCA_902803065.1 uncultured Lachnospiraceae bacterium
GCTTCGCCAGTTCATCCTGGCGGATCCCCCGCTCATTGCGGATCTCTTCTATCCGGTTCTTCATTGCATCACCTTTCTCTTCAGATGTAAAGTTCGCTTTACATATAAAAAGTAGCACGCCTGCCATAGAATGTCAAGCGTGCTTTACATACTTTTCTTATTATTCAAAGTATCATCGTCGGATCTCCAGCACCATGAGCAGCAGCAAAACCGCCTGGAGACAGTACTCTACCATCCCGAAGGTAACGAACCTCCATACGGGAGACAGCCAGCGGTAGAGCAGATACGCCGGCGCAACTACCATCGACACGCCGAAATCTGCTTTTTCCATGAATACTACACCCAGTGCAACAAGCACTATACCAAGAACATAAGCAAGTTCTGAACTGAATTTCTTCTTCATTGACCTTCCCTGCAATCTGGATCCGACAGTGTCTTATGTCCATATCATTCCAGTCAGAAGCGCCGCCTTATCCGCAGCGTCCCACAGACAGATACAGTATAGCATAGCTGCTGGCTGACCTGTGAGCTGTAACGCTGACAGAATCCGGGTTCATTGACCGCGTGCTGCGCCTGTGCTATCCTTCCAGAGGTAAGTTTGTATCCGTCGTTCTGCACAGAGAGGAGCCGCGCCACGATTAACCGAGACCGCGCAAAACAGACCTTTTTGGACTATGCGTCACACTATGACATGAATGATCCGAAGATCAGACTGAAGGTGGAACATACCCTTTTTGTCTGCGCGCTCTGCGAACGGATCGCCGGAAGCCTCTCCTTAAGTCCGGAAGATACTGAGCTTATGTGGCTGACAGGGCTTCTGCATGACATCGGCCGCTTCGAGCAGGTACGGCTGTATCACACATTCAGGGATTCTGAATCCGTTGACCACGCGCAGTTCGGCGCGGATCTTCTGTTTCAGAAGGGCCTGGTGCGTGATTATATAGATGAAGCTTCTTTTGACGGCATCATCGAAAAGGCAATCCGCAACCATAACGCATACCGCCTGCCGGAAGATCTTTCCGACAGGGAGCGAACCTTCTGCCAGATCCTGCGGGACGCCGACAAGATCGATATCCTGCGGGTCAACCGGCAGACGCCCATGACCCAGATCTACAACCTTCCCGAGGAGGCATTCCTGTATTCCGAGATCTCCGATCCGGTCTTTGACGATCTGCTGCATCATCGGGATGTGAACCGGAAGAACTCGAAGACCGGGATCGACTTTCTCATGGGCCATATCGCGTTCGTATTCGGCCTGGTCTATCCGGTAAGTATCGAGATCATCCGGGAGCAGGGCTATCTGGACCAGATGCTCGCATTTGAGAGCTGCAATGAAAACACCCGCAGAAGGATGGAGATCATCCGCAGCGAGGTCCGTGCCTATATGCAGGACAGGACGCGCCCGGCCGGTCCGTCTACTCTCTCATAGCATTCTTCAGGATCAGCTCCACTGTCTGATCCTGCTGCTCTGCCGCCGGGATCGCGGACGCTCCATCCCCCTTCTGTTCACCGTAGTCACCAAACCGGGCATGGTTTCCTCCCCGGATCTCGAATTCCACATGGTCCTCGGGCATATACTTTATCCCTTCTTCAAGTCTGCTTCGGTTGAGCACGCCGTCTTCGGAGCCATAGACGGTGATCACTTTCAGGTGATCCGCAAGGGGCTTTGTCGGATATGCCGCAAGCAGGATTACACCGGTCAGCTGGGAGGCGTGGCCGGCAGCATAGTTTGCGGCCATTGCACCACCAAGAGAATGACCGCCTATATACCAGTGCCTGTAATCATGCAGCTCCATCACGCGATCTGCTTTATTCATGCCGAAAATCGCGAAGCGAAATGGCATCTTCACAAGGCAGACGTCCATCCCCTTCCCGGCAAGGGAGTGCAGCAGAGGCGCATAGGCCAGGGCCTCCACCTTCGCGCCAGGATAGAATATAAGGGCATCCTCCCGGGAGGGTCCGTCAAATAACCAGCCGTACTCCGTCTGCGTCACCCGGACCGTTTCATCGGATTCCATCGCAGAGTGCGCAGCAGCGCCGGCATGATAGTACTGCCCTGCATAGATCAGAAATGCCGCAGCCAGCACCGCCGCTGCAGCCGCCGGAACCAGCCATATCCATTTTTTTCTTTTCATTCGATTCATTCTGTCCGTCCTTCTTCCTTCTATTTATTTCCTGCCTCTTATCATAAACAGATCTCCCCCCTCCTGGCAATCCGGACAGGATACAGTCCTTCCGGGCACCGCAGGGGTCTGCAGGAGTCCGGATAGCCGGTTTTCTGATAATAAAAACATCAATTTTTGAATTTGTTATTCCATTCACACACTCTTTATGGTAGAAATGTATTGTACAAAATATGTATTTCCGCGTCGTTCGGCAGGCTAACCGTTGTTATATTTGTCTAATCAAACATGCCGAGTTAGTTCAGGTCGCGGTTTTGTATATGTAGTATGTAATAGTTACTGTCGGACAACACATTTTCAAGGAGGTTATTGCTATGGGTGGACTGAATTCCGCCGCCGTTGCACAGATCAAAGAGATCTGCAGCAGGTACACTGATGAGAAGACACCTTTGATGATGATCCTCAGCGACATCCAGAATGAGTATGGGTATATCCCGCTGGAAGTTCAGGAGATCGTCTCTCAGGAAACCGGTATCCCGGTTGCTGAGATCTACGGAGTAGTTACTTTCTATTCCTTCTTCTCTCTCACCCCGAAGGGAAAATATGTCATTGGCTGCTGTCTTGGTACAGCATGTTATGTCAAGGGCGCACAGCAGGTAATCGACAAGTTCTCTGAAGAGCTGAAGATCAAGCCGGGTGAAACCACAGAAGACGGCATGTTCACTCTGGATGCTCTTCGCTGCATCGGTGCATGCGGTATTGCTCCGGCCGTAAGTATCAACGGCAAGGTATATCCCAAGATGACCCCCGGCCAGGTTCCGGATGTCATCGCTGAGCAGTACAAGGACTATGAGAGCAAACAGGGAAAGGAGGGCGTTAGCGCATGATCCAGTCCGTTGACAATCTGAACGAGCGCATCGCTTCGTGTACAAAATGTCTGGATGACAAACTGACAGGCGCAGAC
>CADCOP010000432.1 GCA_902803065.1 uncultured Lachnospiraceae bacterium
AAGGATAATAGGTATCAGGAAAAATCAAATGGTATCAAATCCCCCAAACAAAAGCGTTTAGAATTAAGTTTCATTTTGCGAGTGGGACCAAGAGCAATCTTTCTTTGAACTGGATCGTCGATCAGGATGGCCTGCTCGATACCTTCCTTTCCCGCACGGAGTCTTCCGACTCGATCGTCAGTTTGGCCCTGTTCGATTCTTTTTACAGCATCATAGGTTTCTTGCACCAGCTCCGTCAGCTTAGCCAGTTGCTGCTGCATCGCCATCATCTGCATGTCCACCGAAATATCATGCATTGGATTTCCTTGAATCAATTCCTCAGGTTTGATGGGCATATTGCAAATAAAGCTATGCTTCCCATTCGGCAAGACTTCGTACAGTGTTGCCCACTGTCTTCCGTCTTTGCCAGCAAGAACGGTATATTTTCCTGCTTCAAGCCCTGCTTGGTATTCAGCAGGAACTTGAACAACATATTCAATACCCCTTTTTACATTCTGAATAACGTTCGCGGTATCAAGGCAGCGAACGATATCACCGAGTGTTTTCTGGAAGTCGACACGTGGGGTGTCTTTTTTCAGTTGGAGCGGTTTTTCCCCCGGCGAATAAGGTGTGATTTCTTCTGGCTGAGGCTTCATGGGAAGCTCGCTCATACTGTCACCTCCGTACACAACAGAATAGAATCAAAGATCCCAGTTCTTTTTGTAAACACCAATCAGTTCTTCCTGTCGAGCCTTAACGATTTCAGGCTTCCATTCCGTGTAAAGAAGCACTTGGGTCGTAAGGGCAAACGCAGCAACTCCAGCTTTTCCTCTGAAGTACTTTTCCTTCTTCAAATTGAAATCATAATTCTGTGCCTGAGAATTTGTCCGTTTTGCCAGCGGCAGAAGGTTCCCGATTTTATGTACCCACTCGGCTCGCTTATCTGGATCGGGCCACCATTCTTCCCACTGACTGCCCGCACTTACCGTCTGCGGCAGCACATGCTCGATCGTCAAGATTTTTGAATCATAGGTTGCAGATCCGTCAGAGACAAAGGAATCCAGACGCAGAATCAGGTAATTGCGCTTATTTGAAACCATCTTGTACATATCTGAATTCAACCTGTCAAGGAATTCTTTAATCTCTTCCTGCGTCAGCTCAATGGAGTTGCCGAAGCTGCCGTCATCAGCCATGTTTTCCAAATCAGAAAGCACTTTTGCATAGCGCTCAATGCGGTGTGTAACATCCCAGGAAGTTGCCCGCATAAAGGCGGCAAGTCTCTCAAGCCTTCGCAAGAACTTATTCATTAATGCCGCATCATCCTTATGCTTAGCGTAAAACAGCATGGCCACCGGAACCCAGTCAGAATTGTCAATGCGATTCAGCCAACGCAAAATATCATTTACTAGATCAGCGCCGGATGTTGATACATATTCGCTATTCTTGACAACACGGTAGGCTTCAGAGAAAGGGCTCAGGATATTATCAATAAAATCGGTGGCATCCCGCTCGGTGATATCCTTGCCGTCCGTATCGGGGAACACCACGCTGTAAAATTCGTCCTGGAGCGCTTTCTTGGCCTTTACCTTGGCGATGATCATCCGAATGTGGCCAAAGAGATCGTTGAAGCCATTACGTCCAACCTCAACCTCCATCTCTTCCCACTTGCCGTTATATTCTTCGTGCCAGGATTCTCGGATGGCTCCTATAATATCCGCTTTGATGATATCCGTAGCCAACAGACTCATACCCCGGCTATTCATGACGGAGAAGATTCTGAATGCTGCCTGCCGTGTAGGTGTCGAAACAGCGACCAGAAAACAGCGCTGAACCAAGTATGCTCCGAAGCGAATGATCTCTTCTTCTGTGCCGAGCTTTTCTTCGATGCGACCCATCAGAAGTTTTGCGTTCTTGATTATGTTTGTTTTTGCTTCCGTATCCTGAGCTTCTGCATTCAGCGTGAACAGGCTTTCAAAATCCATGCCCTGAATATATTTTTTGAAAAAATCGTTATCGCGTTTGCGAATATGTACGCGCGGTTTAGACGCTAAACCCTGAGAGGCGCGGCCAGGCTCAATAATATAGGTTTTAAAGTCGTTACGGTCTTCACCAGACAACCTGGACGTAATTGCGGATAGGAGGATAGTGAGAGTGGTCAATCTCTGTTGTCCGTCGATTACCTCGGCATGCGGCTTGTCATCTTCCTTGACCAAAACAATGCTACCCAGGAAGTACTGTTCATCCTGTGCTTCGTTGACATAGAAATCATACAAATCATCGAACAGATCCCCGGCCTCTTCCTCTGTCCATGCATATGGTCTCTGGAAAGACGGAATTTCATAATCAAAGTCCGAACTAAAGATCTTTGCCAGAGGGTATTCTGCTCCCTTGATCTTGGTGCTCATGCGGCATCCTCCAATCCTTTTATCGGCATCATAGTAGCTCTTTCAGCTTAACATTTCCATTTACGGTCTTCCATCCAGAATTTCCATCAAACGAGCCGCCATTCAAGAATTGCCCTGCGCCGCTTTGCGAATCAAACGAGATATCAACCTGCAGGACACGATTAACCAGTTTGCCCTCATTTTCATATTGTTTTCTGAGCTCTTTAACACGTTCAGAACCTTCAAAAGCGGTGAGAACGTCAGTGGATACTTTCGAGCCAGCCTTTAGAACGGTTTTTCGTCTTCTTGTATGTCCTTGATGAATGAGAATGACAGCCTTTCCATCTGTGTCACGGGCTGCACTTTTGAAATAGAACAGCGCATGATGCTCATCGTCTATCGGGTCGGGATCCGGATTCTCTGGCAACACAAATATTGACTTACCAAAATGTTGAATGTAGAACAGGATGTCCTTGATGTATGCGTTGCAGGTATGAATTGAGCTGCTACCCAGGTGATAATGAGAATTCCTGTAGGCGGTGTTACAGTTTGCTTTGGCAGGAGATGTTGTTGCGCAGTGCGGATAATTCGCATGAGCGTATTCACACATCGCATTTTCAATATATAGCAATTCATTGCTGCTGATCGTTGTCTCTTTACAAGCAAAAGCAACCAGCGTATGCCATGAGGAATCTATGCTGCCCGAATGTGTATTGATGGCACGTTTTCCGATGGTATCCAGTCCGCTTTGTCCGACATAGACCGTATCATTCCCAATCAGGAGAAGATAGATACCAGGCTTGTTCAGATCTTCGACATACTGATCCATATCATCCCGGCGTACGCGGATCGCTGTAAAGCTGGAAGCCGGGCTACTCATGGTGATCGGCCCGTCAAAGGTACCATCCGCTAGGTAGATGCTCAATCTGTTCATCCCATCACGCCTCCTCGTCCTCGGCCTTTTTGCTCTTAAACATGGTACCGATGCCGAAATACTTCTCAAAGAATGCTTTCAGCTTTTCAATAACCGTTTGCTTCTTCGCTGCTCTGCCGGAGCCCCCAAAGCGGGATACGGGAGGCATGATCTTGTCGATATCGGTTCCGGTGGTTTTGACTTCGCCGTCACGGAATGCTGTCTCGATGAAGTCACGGGTTTCCTGTGGCTTTAAACGCTCATCCGCAATGATCTGGGCCAACTCTGCCTCGCGTTCTTTATCAACAAAATCGTTCCATTCGCCCATGACATCCTCGACTTCGTTGATGCCATTGATGAAATTCTCAATCAGCTGCTTTTTGCTGCGTAGTTCAGGACTTGAATCCACAGCTTTTCGGATATCAACCAGAACTTCTTTATCCTCGCAATGGCTGTCGTGATACTTCTTTACCAGCATGAGGATATAGTCGATGTTGATCTCTATCTGCTTGATGAGCTCGATTTCGAACACGATATCATCTGTGATGTCCGTACTCTCGCCGTTTTCACGCCTGCGTTTCCATTCATCACGGAGATCCTGGTATCTTCCGAGGTAGTCCTGCAGGTCGCGGTCACTGATCAATTCCTTTCCCTTAAAATCATCAAAAGAGATGAGCAGGTTGCGCATCTTGAGGATAGCGCCAAACAGCATGATGAAATCCTTCTGATTTTGTTCGCCAATGATCTGGGGTTCTGTAAGCGGGAAATTGGTAGTCAGCTCATCGATCATCCCAGTATAACCGGGGTGTGGGGTGCCTTCCTCATCTTTATAGCCGAAGTAATAATCATTGAAACTCCGCACCAACACAATGCCGCCCGCATTCTTATCGCCAAACAGGCTGATTGCAGCGTCCACACGCTTCTGCAGGTTGCGGAAGCAAACGATGTTACCAAAGGTTTTGATACTGTTCAGAATCCGGTTAGTGCGGCTGAACGCCTGGATCAGGCCATGCATCTTCAGGTTTTTATCCACCCATAGTGTGTTCAGCGTAGTAGCGTCAAAGCCCGTCAGGAACATATTCACCACGATCAACAGATCCAGTTCCTTGTTCTTCATTCGCAGAGACACATCTTTATAGTAGCTCTGGAACTTGTCGCTTGAGGTGTCGTAGCTGGTGTGGAACATTGCGTTATAGTCACGGATCGCAGCGTCCAGGAAATCGCGAGCCGTCTGATCCAGGGCGGAGGTGTCTTCCGGATTCTCCTCATCCAGAATTCCATCCGCTTCTTCCTCGTTGGCGGCATAGCTGTAGATAACAGCCACCTTCAGTTTCTTCGTCGGGTCGGCTTCCATAATACGCCGAAATTCGTCGTAGTATAGCTTGGCCATGGGCACAGACGAAACAGCAAAGATGGAGTTAAAGCCGCTAATACGCTGCTTTCGTTTGATCTCTTCAACCTTTCCTCTGTCAGCAGAGGCAACATCCGCTATGTTGGTCAGCGTATTGTAAACGTAGGTCTTATCCCCACGATACGTCTTTTGATCAAAATGATCCAGGATGTACTGGGCCACCAAGTGAATACGCTCCGGAGCTTCGAATGCCTTCTTACGGTCGATATCCCACACATCTTCATCGTCGATATCGGCATCAATATCCATGGTCTTGATGTAATCGACGCGGAAGGGCAGCACGTTCTTATCGTTAATGGCATCCACGATGGTGTAGGTGTGAAGCTGGTCGCCGAAGGTCTGCTCCGTGGTAGCATACTTCGGATTACGCACAGTGCCGCCTGCATTCAGCGGGAAGATGGGTGTCCCGGTGAAGCCAAACATGTAGTACTTTTTAAAGTGCGTGACGATAGCGGCATGCATATCGCCGAACTGGCTGCGATGGCACTCGTCAAAGATGATAACGACTCGTTTGTCATACACATCATGATACTTATTCTTCTTGATGAAGGTCGAAAGCTTCTGGATGGTCGTGATGATAATGTGGCACTTGGAATCCTCCAGCTGGCGCTGAAGAACATGAGTGGAGGTGTTGCTGTTGGCTGCACCTTTCTCAAAGCGATCGTATTCCTTCATGGTCTGGTAGTCCAGATCCTTCCGGTCAACTACAAACAACACTTTATCCACAAAAGGAAGCTGCGAGGCTATGCGGGCCGTCTTGAAGGATGTCAGTGTTTTTCCGGAGCCTGTTGTATGCCAAATGTATCCACCGGCAGCGATGTCGCCATACTTCTTGTAGTTGTGGGCGATTTCGATCCGGTTGATAATACGCTCAGTAGCGGTAATCTGATAGGGCCGCATGACCAGCAGCATATTCTCCGATGTGAAAATACAGTACTTAGTCAGCAGGTTCAGAATAGTATGCCGGGCAAAGAAAGTCTTTGTGAAGTCAACAATATCCGGGATAATGCGGTTGTTCGCATCCGCCCAGAAGGACGTAAATTCAAAGCTATTGCTGGTTTTCTCCTTCTTTGTAGTGCCCGTCTGATGATCCTTGATGGCGTTGAAACGCGTGCTGTTGGAGTAGTATTTCGTGTTGACGCCATTGGAAATCACAAAAATCTGTACATACTCGAACAGCCCGCAACCAGCCCAGAAGGAATCCCGCTGGTAACGATTGATCTGGTTAAAGGCCTCACGAATAGCCACGCCGCGCCGTTTGAGCTCGATGTGTACCAGCGGCAATCCGTTGACCAGAATCGTCACATCGTAGCGGTTGTCGTGCCTCGCACCCTGATCCTCGCTGACCTCATACTGGTTGATCACCTGTAGGCGATTGTTGTGGATATTTTTACGGTCAATCAGCAGGATGTTCTTGGTCATACCGTCATCCCGTTTCAAGACTTGAATGAAATCCTCCTGAATCTTCCTCGTTTTCTCAACGATGTGATCATTGGGGTTGGCGATGCATTGGGCAAAGAAGCGCTTCCACTCATCATCGCTGAAGCGATAATTGTTCAACGCCTCCAGTTGCACACGGAGATTGGCAATCAGATCTTCCTCGGTGTGGATCGGAAGATAAGCATACCCCTGATCGCAGAGCATCCCGATGAGCTGTTTTTCCAGTGCTGCCTCCGTTTGATAAGCATCATAGATGCGGGGGGCCGGTTCATACATGGTGACGACCGTGTTTTCATTGGTTTCCGCTACAATGTTGAAATATGGCATTCGTAACCTCCGATCTACTGCGCCTCAAACGCCAGTAGTTTATCTCGGTAATACTCGTACTGCTGTCTCCGGGCTTCAATCTCTGCTGGGAGACCATCGGCAAGGTCATTGCAAAGTTTGTCGAACTGATCCAGAAGCCCCACGATCTCACGTTGCCGATCGAGGCTAGGCAGCGGAATAACCGTACTAAGGATCAGCGTTGAATTCAGATCTCCTCGTGCTCCCTGCTTCTTGGAAATCATGTCGTCATAGCTTCTGCATACGCAATAGAATACATACCGGTAGAGAGCAAGTCCTTCGTCTATTTCCAGGTTCAGGCAATGCTGATTTGTTGTGGCCTTGATCTTGTTAATCGCGCATCTCCCGGCAGATGCGCCGGATATCGCAACGATAACACAGTTTTCCGGAATCCACTTCGCTGCCGTTTCAGCAACCGCCTTTTCCGTGATGAAACTGTCCACCTCCGTGATTTCATTGAACCGGACATCCTGCGTCCTGATCCACGGAATGGTGCCGCCGTTATAGTAGTCCGGCTCCGCTTTGTTAGGTGTTGCTCCTGAGCACTTTTGGGTAACCACATCGGAAAGCCTCACGTTGATATATCCGAACACATACCAGAAGAGCTTAATCAGCCCTGTCTGTCTGTCTGTCTGTCTGTCTGTCTGTCTGTCTGTCTGTCTGTCTGTCTGTCTGTCA
>CADCOP010000433.1 GCA_902803065.1 uncultured Lachnospiraceae bacterium
AATATGGTTATAGATGCCTGCCTCAAAGCCCGCGCTCGTTGACAGCTCTACCACACTGATCCCCCAGACCAGGATCATCATGATCGCGAGCGGAAGCACGGCATCCCTCGTTGCCGTGTAACGTCCCTTACAGACCATTTTTTTAGCCAGAAGCCCATAGCTTACCGTGTATGTTGCCAGATAGATCAGCACCAGCAAAACTGCCCCCGGGCTTCCCGGCATCTCGGTGTTCATTCCCAGAGCAAGTTGGACAATGAGGCACAGATCATATGCAATATGCTGGACTCCGCAGCAGATAACACCGACGAAAACAGCCTCCAGAACGGAGCAGCACATGTTCACCAGGATAAAAACGATGGCACTGATAATGTAAAACCCCCAGAAGATAATGTTCCCCTGCTCCTGCCCCAGCCGGTTCATCATTCCAGTGATCAGGAAAGAAAAGCCGGTCATTATTAAAGACGACGCCATCACGATCAGAACAAACGGTCTTCGTTTTTTTGCGGGAAACAGAAAGACGCCACAGGCGGCAAGAATCTGCACCATATAAGATATCCTCATCCATATATTCAGAAACACAGCCTATTTCCTCCTATTCCCGCATCGTGTCACATTGTTTTTCCCCACCGCTGCACCCATCCGGCTCTTTTTTCGTCAAACCACATCTCCTCCCATGTAGGTCCCCAGTGCCTGCAGGAATTCCTTCTTGCGCGGTCTGCTGATCTTCAGGACCTCGCCAGCGATCAGCAAGTCATCTTTCCGTACACCGTCCACATATTTCAGATTGATCAGATAGCAGTTGTTGCAGCGCTTGAAACTCATTCCGTTGAGTTTTTCTTCAACCTCCCTCAAGGAGCCCTTCTGTTTAAAGACGCCCCTGGTCGTATGAAAATACAGATAGTGACCGTTTACTTCCGCGTAAATGAGCTCTCCGGTAGAAAAACGCTCCATTCCCTCCGCTGTCGGAACTACAAGAAATTTTTCCTTCTTCGCGCGGATGATGGATACGACGCTGCGGATCTTCATGTAAAACGCGTTATAGTTGACAGGCTTCAGAATAAAATCAAATGCTCGGACCTCATAGCCGCGGATCGCCATCTGCGCCAGATTGGTGATGAAGATGATGATCACTTCCTGGTCAGTCCTGCGGATCTCGCGTGCGATCTCGATGCCGTTTTTTCCGGTCATGTCAATATCCAGGCATATCAGATCGAACCGTTTTCCGGACACGGAAAGGAACTGTTCCCCTGAGGAGAACAGTTCTGCTGTAATTGGTTCCTGTATTTTTTTCTGCGCAAGCGCAAAAAACCCTCGAAGGTTTTCCCGCTCCTTATACTCGTCGTCAACAATCGCTACCGAGATCATTTCGCCTTCTCTTCCTCCGGGAAAATGATTTTATAGGCAAAAAAGTAAATTACCATAGACACGCCGCCTGTGATGAATGTAACAAGGATATTATATACCCCCGGAGAAAAAAAGTGCTGTGCAATCGGCATCCACAAACCATTAATTGCGTTGCAGATGAGTGAGATCAGGATCCACGCAGCCAGATATCCCGCGATCTGCATCCTGATATCCCCGTGACTCTTGAATGTAATGTTGCGCTGCAGCGGAAAGTTGATGCACTGGGCAAGAAATGTACCTGTCTCATAGCTGATAAAATAACCAAGCCCGCCTCCGATCACCACAGTGCCCGCAGTATCTCTGGCAATCTCATATCCCAGCAGATTCCAGTTATATTCATAGCCAAAGATCCTGACAGGAATCTTCGGCCACATAAATTCCGTCGCTGCCAGCTTCAGCCCCCGCATGCTGGGCATAAAGGTAAAGACCAGATACTGGAAAATCGTTACGCCCATGCTGAAGACCCAGAAATAGAACAGCTGATACAGAAGTTTAGCCGCTCCGGGGTGGGCACCGGAAAACTGCTCCCATCTTCCGGAGACTGTTGTCTTTTTTTTCATTAGCATGACTCTCGTTCCGTCACTTTGATTAAGGTGCAGGCTTCCCCGTAGGGGCTTTTTGCCCGGATTTCAAGGTCGCCGGGGTTCTCCGGCCGGATAATGACCATGGCTTCCCCGTAGTATGTATCAGTTGTATTGCCCAGGAAGCCGTCCGGATTGTATGGATTCGCACTGCCGATCCCGAGGATCTGCCCGTTCGATACATCCACGCTGATTCGTCCCCGGAGCATCGGTTTCACCGTACCAGCCTCATCCGTATACTTCATACGAACGTAGCACAGGTCGCCGTCAATGTTTACTTCGGTCCGTTCCGGTTCAAGTGTCAGACGGGTCTCTTCACCTGCAGTCTTCAGGCTGGTTCTTGCGATCTCCTGCCCTTTTTCATCATACGAGACAGCGATCAGCTCGCCGTCCTCGTAGACTGCTTTAAAGGTCGCGCGGCAGTTTCCCTTCACCGGCTTCTCTCCGATCTTTTTCCCATTCAGGAACAGCGCTGCCCGCCTGCCCCTGGTGTACACTTCTACCGTTGTTTCCTTGCCTGTGCATCCATGCCAGGACCAGCTTACCATTGCGTTCGTCATTTTCCATGCGGAAGGTGAATGAGGATCTTTCGCTGTCGGGACGGGGATGACTGCCATGGCGATCGGGATCTGTTCAAAGGCGACCTTCGTATA
>CADCOP010000434.1 GCA_902803065.1 uncultured Lachnospiraceae bacterium
ACATCTCCCGGCGCAATAAATATCCTTCCGATTCCCAGCGCGATCAGAGCCGCGCCAAGCGGCAGCACCGCCAGGATCAGCTTCCACCGCAGCGGAAGGCTTCCGTCTTCTCTATGAGTCATTCAGTTCCTCCAGTGATCCGGTCCCTTAAAACAAAAAAGGCGCGCTTCCCGAAAGGAGCGCGGCCTGTAAGTTCAGGGCACAGTGCAGAATCAGTGCGTAAACACAGCATATCTGATTACCGCACGCTCGCTTTCACCTCAATGAAAGATTTCTCTGCTTCGCAGCCTTTCATTTCAGCGTCAGGGATCGTCTAGATCTTTTTTCTTTACTATATCTGTCTTTATATCTGTCTTTATATCCGTCTTTATGGTATCTGCTGTCCCGGCATCATACCGGGGCATAAGCGGCCTTCGCGCTCACGCCGTCAAGGCGCCCCAGCGCTCCGGTCAGAGTATTGATCACATCCATAGGGGCATCGATCACTACGCTGATGATATTAATGCCTCTCTGCCGGTACGGAATACCCATACGGCCGATCACATACCCGGAATACTGATGCATCAGATTATTCAGCAGTTCCACGGAGTCTTCTTTTGTAATGATCATGCTGATCACTGCAACTCTAGTCTCAGTACCCATCTCACGATCCAGCCTCAAACCACAATTCAATCTATCCGTTCAACCATGATGCAGCAGACAGGACAGAAGGAGGCGCAGGCACGGTGCCATACGCCTCCCTCCCTGAAATTCTTTAATGCTCGCCTGTCATCAGGCCCTGCGGATCACGCCGGCTCAGTCGACCGGATTGAATCCCTCGCGTCCTGCATAGCTTGTATGAAGCAGCTTATGGGACAGATGGGAATTCGGCTCGCCGAGGAACTTCTCGTAAAGCTCGATGATCTGCGGGTTATTATGAGACTGACGGACTTTCTGACGCTCGTCCTCAGAGTAGAGGGCCTGCGCTCTCTTCTCCTTGTAGATGTCAAGAATGTTGTCCGGCTCATTCGGCAGCAGAGCGGGACGCACATACGGCTGGCCGCCGCCATTGATGCAGCCGCCCGGGCAGCCCATGATCTCAATGAACTGATACTTGGATGTACCCTCACGGATCTCATCCAGAAGGACCTTCGCGGACTTCATGCCGGAAGCGATGGCAACGTTAACTACGGTGCCGTTGATGTCGATGGAGGCTTCGCGGATTCCTGCGTCATGGCCTCTGACAGCTGTCAGCTCGATCGGATCATGTTCTTTTCCGGTAAGCTTGTAATAAACTGTGCGAAGCGCAGCTTCCATAACACCGCCGGTTACGCCGAAGATAACACCGGCTCCTGAGTAATCGCCCATGATATCCTGATCCCAGTCTTCATCCGGAAGTCTGTTGAAGATGATACCATTGCGGCGGATCATGCGGGCCAGCTCTCTTGTCGTGATAACAGCATCAACATCATCAAGTCCGTCGACCTTCAGCTGCTCACGGCTTCTCTCAAACTTCTTGGCTACGCAAGGCATAACGGATACTACGAAGACATCCTTCGGATCGATTCCGTTCTGCTGTGCCCACCATGCTTTGATGATGGCACCCTGCATCTGGTGCGGGGACTTGCAGGTGGAAAGATGCGGAAGGAGATCCGCGTAATTGTACTCAGCATAGTTGACCCAGCCCGGTGAGCAGGAGGTGATCATCGGAAGCACTCCGCCCTCTGTCAGACGGTGAAGGAGCTCTGTTCCCTCTTCCATAATGGTCAGGTCAGCGCCGAAGTTAACATCGTATACTCTCTCAAAACCGAGACGGCGCATAGCTGCTGCCATCTTTCCGGTCACAGGAGTTCCGATCGGATAACCGAATTCCTCGCCGAGAGCCGCACGGACTGCCGGAGCAGCCTGAGCGATGACATGCTTGCCGGCACGGAAAGCAGCGTCGATCTTGCCGATCTCGGAATTCTCCATAAGAGCGCCGGTCGGACATACATTGACGCACTGTCCGCACTGAATACACGGAGAATCAGCGAAGCTGCGGTTTTCAGCCGGAGAAACAATGGTATTGAAACCACGGTTCTCAAATCCGAGGATACCGAGGCCATGCGCGTTCTTGCAGCGCTCAACGCAGCGTCCGCAGAGGATGCACTTCGATGTGTCGCGTACAAGACCCGGAGCAAGCTGATCCAGGAATGTCTCGGAATGAACGCCTTCAAACGCGTCATCCCTTGCGCCGGTCATATTGGCTACATGCAGCAGTTCGCAGTTTCCGTTCTTATCGCACTGTTGGCAGTTCTTATTATGGTTGGAAAGCAGGAGTTCGACGCTGTGGCGGCGGGCCTCAACGGCTTTCTGGCTTCCGATATGGATGTCCATTCCTTCATTGACAGGGTAAACACAGCTGGCTACCAGGCCGCGCGCACCGGTAACCTCAACGAGGCACACCCGGCAGGATCCGGAATTACACTCCCCATGGTTAAACGCGCACAGAGAAGGTATCTCATATCCGCAGGCTTTTGCAGCCTCCAGAATCGTCTGACCGTCCTCAACCTGATAGGGAATGCCTTCAATTTTGATATTTATCTTTGACATAGTTCATTCTCCTATCTTATCGTTTTTCGATCGCATTGAAACGACATGCACTGATACAGGTTCCGCACTTCAGGCACTTGGACGAATCGATCTTCATCGATGCCAGCTTGTGGCCCGGAGCTGTATAATCACTGCGTTCGATACATGCAGCCGGGCAGCCCTTCGCACATTTTCCGCAGCCGATACACTTGTCAGGATCAATATGATATTCCATCAGTTTCTTGCACACATGTGCCGGACACTTCTTGTCAACGATATGCGCAATGTACTCATCTCTGAAATGAGACAGTGTGGAGTTGATCGGGTTTGCAGCCGTCTGTCCCAGTGCGCACAGAGAGTTCGTCTTGACTGTGTTGCTGAGCTCCTCAAGGCGGTCCAGATCCTCCATGGTTCCCTTGCCTTCTGTGATGCGGGTCAGGATCTCAAGCATGCGCTTTGTACCGATACGGCACGGAGTACATTTACCGCAGGACTCATCGCAGATGAACTCCATGTAGAACTTCGCAACGTCTACCATGCAGTTATCTTCATCCATAACGATAGCACCGCCGGAACCCATCATGGATCCCTTGGCAACGAGGTTATCGAAATCGATCGGCTCGTCAAGGAATTCTTCTGTCAGGCAGCCGCCGGAAGGTCCGCCGGTCTGAATGGCTTTGAATTTCTTTCCGTTCGGAATGCCGCCGCCGATATCATAGATCAGCTCGCGAAGCGTTGTTCCCATCGGAACCTCTACAAGGCCTACGTTGTTGACCTTTCCGCCGAGAGCGAATACCTTTGTACCTTTGGAGCGCTCGGTTCCGACGCTTGCGAACGTGTCTGCGCCCTCGCGAAGGATAAACGGAACACATGCAAGAGTTTCTACGTTATTGATGATGGTCGGCTGTCCCCACAGACCTTTGACTGCCGGGAAAGGCGGTCTCGGTCTCGGCATGCCACGCTTGCCTTCAATAGAGTTGAGCAGCGCTGTCTCCTCACCGCATACGAACGCGCCTGCGCCCAGACGGAGATGGCAGTCGAAACTGAAGTCTGTACCGAGAATGTGTTCTCCGAGGAGACCCATCTGGCGGGCCTGGCGGATAGCGATCCTCAGACGGTTAACAGCGATCGGATACTCGGCTCTTACATAGAAATAACCGTTCTGGGCACCGATGGCGTAGCCTGCGATGACCATGCCTTCGATAACTCCCAGCGGATTTCCTTCCAGGATACTGCGGTCCATGAATGCGCCCGGGTCACCCTCATCACCGTTACATACGACATACTTTGTATCGCTCTGTGAATTGTAAGCAAACTGCCACTTGCGGCCTGTCGGGAATCCTGCGCCGCCGCGGCCTCTCAGTCCGGATGCGAGAACTTCGTTAATGACTTCCTGCCTGTCCATGCCAAGAGCACGGCGAAGGCCCTGGAAACCGCCCATACCGAGAGCTTCGTTGATATCTTCGGGGTCAATGACGCCGCAGCCGTGAAGAGCTACGCGGCGCTGTTTCTTGTAGAAATTGATCTCATCCTGCTTGGAGACCTTTTTTCCGGTTGCCGGATCCTCATACAGAAGGCGGTCAACAACAACGCCTCCGATGATATCCGTATCAACGATCTCTTCCACGTCCTCGATCTTGACGAGACGATAGAGAGTATCCTCAGGATAGATCTTGACGAACGGTCCCTGTGAGCAGAAACCGAAGCATCCTACCTGGTTGACAGTTACGCGGTCACCTACGTTCCGCTCTGCAATAACTTCCTCGAACCTCTCCCGGATCTCTTTGGAGTGGTTGGAAAGACATCCTGTACCTCCGCACAGCACGATGTGCCGTTTTCCGTCAGCACCGGAAAGCTTCGTGTCCAGGCTGTGCGTACATGCGGCAATATGCTCGCTCAGCTTTTCCATTGTATCAATCATGTTAGGCACGCTCCTTTTTTATTTTTCCATTTCCAGATAATGATCAACGACTTCCTGTACCTTTGCCGCAGACATTTTCGGGTAAACAGTTCCATTGATGCTTACTGCCGGGGCGATACCGCAGGCACCGATGCAGCGAAGAGCATCCAGTGTAAACAGTCCGTCCTTCGACGTTTCGCCGGGTTTGATGTTCAGGATCTCAGAGAACTTGTCAATGACCTGCTGTGCTCCTTTGACATAACATGCCGTACCAAGGCAGCAGCCGATGACGTATTTTCCCTTCGGGGTGAGTGAAAAGAATGAATAAAACGTAACGACTCCATAGATCTCAGCCACAGAGATCCCCGTCTCACGGGAAACGATCTCCTGGACTTCGAGCGGAATGTACCCGTACTCATTCTGTATGTCACTGAGAATCATCATCAACGGGGTATTTTCGTTTTTGTAGCGGCCGCAGATTTCTGTAATTTTCTCTACAGCTGCAGAACTCAAGCCACCCATGCACATTTCCTCCTGTCTTCATGTGTTCAGATGTGGGCATCTGTTGTTAACAGTTACAAAACAGTTAGTTCATCATAACTAACAAATTTTCCAACTATCTTCCATGTATATTATCATGAATCTGCACATTTGGGAACCATCAATTTGTTTTCCGTTTAACAAAGCACCCCTGTACCTGAAAAAAAACATGGCCGCCGCACCAGATTACCTGATGCGGCGGCCGCTGCTGCTCAATCTTTGATCGCTTTGTATTTCTCATAGCGTGCCCTGGCCAGTCTTGCGCCTTCCGCGAACAGCACATCCGCGTTTTCCGGGAACGTTCTCCTCAGTGAAGTGTATCTCACCTCACCATTCAGGAACTCTTCATACGGGACCGTGGGCTCCTTCGAGTCAAGATGGAACTTCGGACTCGTGTCCGGATTGAACCTGTACAGGAACCAGTATCCTGAATCCACGGCTTTCTTCATTTCATCCTGCACCTTGTCAGCGCCGCAGCGAAGCCCGTGTTCCTGGCACGGAGCATAGGCAATGATCACGCTCGGACCGTTATACTCCTGCGCCTCGCGGACTGCCTTGAGCAGCTGGTTGTAATCCGCGCCCATGGCGACCTGTGCCACATACACATTTCCGTAGGTCATCAGCATGCTGCCCAGATCCTTTTTCGGCTGCTTCTTTCCGGCTGCCGTAAACTGGGCGACCGCGCCGACCGGAGTCGCTTTGGAAGCCTGGCCTCCGGTGTTGGAATAGACCTCCGTATCAACGATCAGAACATTTACGTTCTCGCCGCTGGCGACCACATGATCGAGTCCGCCGAAGCCAATGTCATAAGCCCAGCCGTCGCCGCCGTACATCCAGAAGGTCTTCTTGGCAAGCTGGTCCTTATATTTCAGGATCGTCTTAGCCCCGGGATCGTCCAGCGTTTCAAGCGCTGATATCAGCGCCGCGCTGACAGAGGGTGATGCGTCAAAATCATCGTATGCCGCAAGATAAGCATCCATTGCTTCGCAGGCTTTCGGATCGCTGCAGGTTTCGCGAAGTTCTTTGATGCGCATCTTCTGGGCTTCTCTCTGCTGGCTCACGGAAAGGACCATGCCGAGGCTGAATTCAGCGTTGTTCTCAAACAGGGAATTTGACCACGCCGGGCCGCATCCCTTCTGATTGACCGTATAGGGGATTCCCGGCATAGCGGAGCCCCAGGCCTGGGAGCATCCGGTCGCGTTTGCCCAGAATACCCTGTCACCGTAAAGCTGAGTCAGAAGCTTTGCGTAAGGCGTCTCGCCGCAGCCCGCGCAGGCCGCCGAGAATTCGACGAGCGGACGGCGGAACTGGCTGCCTTTAAGGGTATAGGGGTCAAAAATGTCTTCCTTCTCCGGAAGGGAGAGCGCATACTCCCACGCCGCGGATGTATCCTCTGCCGAGGAAGCAGCTTCCATACGGAGCGCTTTTCCTGAGGCGGGACATACGTTCACGCAGCTTCCGCATCCCGTGCAGTCCGCTTCCGAGACCTGCATGCTGAAGAACATGCCGGCTGCCTGCTTTCCTTTTGCCTCCGCTGTCTTCATGCCTTCGGGCATGCCGGCCTTCTCCTGCTCTGTCAGAAGATACGGGCGGACAACAGCATGCGGGCAGACATAGCTGCAGCGGTTGCACTGAATGCACGCTTCCGGGTTCCAGACCGGCACTCTTGTCGCGATCCGGCGTTTTTCATAAGCTGTCAGGCCCATGTCCATCACGCCGTCCTTATACTTAAGAAGCGCGCTGATGGGAAGATCATCGCCCTTCTGTCCGTTCAGGGGCTCAAGGATCTTTGTAACGACTTCCGGCACATGTCTCTCTGGTGCCGGGGCATCTTCCGCATCCTTCCAGGACTCCGGCACCTCCACTTTAACGATCGCGTTCAGGCCCGCGTCAATGGCTGCCAGGTTCCTGTTTACAACATCCTCGCCTTTGGCGAAATACGTCTTCTCCGCCGCTTCCTTCATGTA
>CADCOP010000435.1 GCA_902803065.1 uncultured Lachnospiraceae bacterium
ACGCGAGAATGTCCTGAAGCTGTTCTACGACGGCAATGAAGTTACGGTTGGAGAAGTCCTTCTCCGGACCGTGGAAGAACATGTCACATCGCTTTGTGAACTGACAGAATGAAAGTGAAATGACCCGGAAGGGCCGCCGCGTCACCGGAGAAAGGTGGCGCGGCGGCCCTTTTTTCTGTCGCCGGGAAACTGTGGCTTCCGGATCGGCATTCAGCCGGAACAGTTTATGTAGTTAAGATTAAAATGCGTCCATGACATCGGGAATCTCACGGAATTACTTGCCGAGTTTCTTCTATTTTGTTAACATAGATTGTGATAATATAACTTATCGGAAGCTGCGGAGCAGCTTTCGATAAAAGGCCGATGAATCGGCCGTAAATCGATTATAGGAAGCGCGGAGCGGTTCCTATAATATAAACACAGTTCTGCAAAGAACACAGAAAAAGACTTTTGAACAGAAGACGGGGAGATCATTGTGGATATAATATTGATGGTTCTGAATCTGCTGTGCGGCGTGGCATTGTTTTTGTATGGCATGTCGCTGATGGGAGACGGATTAAAGCGTGTGGCTGGAGACAAGCTGGAGTCATTTCTCTATAAAATGACCAACACACCCTTAAAGGGACTGCTGCTTGGCACGGCTGTGACATCTGTGATCCAGTCATCCTCCGCTACGACAGTCATGGTCGTCGGTTTCGTTAACTCGGGCATGATGAAGCTGTTTCAGGCGATTGGCATCATTCTTGGTGCGAATATAGGTACAAGCATTACCGGATGGATCCTCTGCCTGTCATATATTGAAGGATCAGGCGGGATCACCCGTCTTCTTTCCTCGGCTACGATCGCGGCGGTTGCGGCGATCGCCGGTACTGTAATGAAGATGATCTCGAAGCGTTCGGCAGGCAAACAGCTGGGAAACATTCTGATCGGCTTTGCCATCCTGATGACGGGCATGCAGATGATGAGCGCCGCTGTCTCCCCGCTCAGGCAGAGCGCGGTATTTATCGAGGCGCTGACGATGTTCTCCAATCCGTTCCTGGGCATCCTCCTCGGAATCGCGATGACCGCGGTTCTGCAGAGTGCTTCGGCTTCCATCGGTATTATTCAGGCCCTTTCGGTGACGGGCGTGCTGGCGTTCTCGACCGCTTTTCCCGTGATCCTGGGTATCGGCGTCGGCGCGGCCTGTCCCGTGCTGATCTCAGCGATCGGGGCAAACAAGAACGGACAGAGAAGCGCGTTTGCTTATCTGCTGATCAATGTGGCCGGAATGCTTTTATGGGGAATCGGCTTTTACGCGATCAATGCCGCTGTGCATTTTTCGTTTATGGAATCAACGATGGGACCGGTTTCCATCGCTTTTGTCAACTCGCTGGTACGAATAGTGACCGGTGTGCTTCTGTTCCCCGTGATCAAACAGCTTGAGAAACTTCTCTGTACGATGATCAAGGATTCACCGGAAGATCTGGAAGACATGAAGGAGAGCGCGGACTTTGATCTGCTCGATGAACGTTTCCTGAATGCTCCGTATGTGGCGCTGGGCCAGACAAGCCGCGTGGTCATGGGCATGTCAGCCAGAGTACGCAAAAATGTCGGCCGGGCTCTGAACTTGATTCTCGAGTTTTCTCAGAAGAGATTTGATAAGGTACAGCGTAAGGAAGAACTGATCGATAAATATGAATCAAAACTGGGAGCCTATCTTGTCACACTGACAAAACAGGAACTGACTTCGGAGCAGACCAGAGCAGCAACGGCTTACCTCAGAGTCATCGGGGATCTTGAGAGAATCGGCGATTACGCGTCCCGCATCGCGCATACGACAAACCAGATGCAGGAAAAGAATATCCATCTCTCAGAAGAGGCAATGCGCGATCTGAATGCAGTGATCGAGGCAGAGCGTGATATCGTCAACAGTACGATACGGGCCTATCAGGAACAGGATCTGGATATGTCCATGAAGATCAAACCCTATTCCGCGGGCATCAGAACACTCTGCGAGATCCTCAACGCGCGTCACATTGGCCGGCTCAGCCGGGGAGAGTGCGATATGCAGCAGGGAGCCGTGTACGGGGAGATCCTGAATGCGTTTGAACGCATTGCGTCGCACTGTGTAGCCATCTCCGGAATGGTCAGAAGAGCGTATCAGAACAATCCGGACTACCATGTCCATTCCAAGAAGGCCAGGGAGCTGACGGATGAAGAATACCAGCAGCTGTATAATCAGTTCCTGGAGAAATACGATATGATCAAGAATGCAGAGAGACCGCTCAGCCTTGAGGACGAAACTGTAAGCTGATACCTGCTGAGTTCCCCTGCTGTTGTCTCTGACTCTTCAGGGAATATATACAGGGCAGAAAATGTGAGATACAGAAATATGGGCAGATTAAAAGATCTCAGGAAATATGTGAATGCGAAGCTGAACAAGATGGAGGATGAGGATAAGCGTCTTGGCGCCGTCAACCATCTGTACGGCGTGTCCCTGGCAGCTGTGATGATCGCTGAAAAGCGCGGCCTCGATCCGGAAATCGCGGCTATGGCGGCTATGCTTCATGATCTTTACGCGTACAAAAGCGGGAGCTATGACGATCATGCGCAAAAAGGGGCTGAGCTTGCGAGAAAGATACTTGTTAAGCTGGAGCTGACCAGTGAAGAGGAGACGGATATCATCTGCAGCGCGATCGCACACCATGATGACAAGTATTCGGTCGACGGTCCCATGGACGAACTGCTCAAGGATGCGGACGTGATCCATCACTGCCTGAATGATGTTTCAAAACCCGTCAAGGATAAGGAGAAGGCAAGGTTCGAGAGCCTGTGCAGGGAATTCGGCATGGAGGGACCCAAATGAGATCTTTGCTGATCAGGGATACAACAAGGGAGGAGCGGGAACAGATCGTAGCGGATTCGATCGGAAATATAAACGGATCCTGTGACGGCTGCGCTTCGGGCCTTGCGGATATGTATCAGGATTATATCGACGGCAAGCGTGAACTGAAGGAAATCAACATGTCATTCCGGAGAGGATTTATTTCCGGCGATGAAGGCCCGCAGAAGAAGGACTGCGGATACTGAGTCAGAAACAACGGTCCTGCGCTTAAAAGAATATTTCCTGCAGCGGCTGCGGCATGGAACGGAACATCATCTGCACGATGGTCTCGGCGGAGGTGATGTTGTCATGAAGAATCCATTCTTTTGACATGCCAATGCCGCCGTAGCAGTATAAACGGATACTGAATGCCATCTGGGCATCGAGAGTATCCGTTTTTAATTATTCCTTTGCGATTTGTGTGTACCCATCTGCAAAGTATTCCAGCATATACTGCCAGAGGGCGTTCTGGGAATTGTCCTCGTAGGCGTTTTTGTAAAACAGCATTTCATTTTTCATGTGCCTGATATGGTCTGCAGCGCTGCGCAGATCCTGGGAAAGAAAGCGGGGATATACTGGTATCTCCGCTTTTTCTGCGTGGCAAGGATTCTGGCTTTGCAAAGTGTGCACTGTACCTGACAGTTTATGAACAGATTATTGCAAATCAAAGCCCTTTTTTTATAATGACAGTATCAGTTTTGCGCAAAAAACGATATTCCGGAATTGTCAGCAGTGTATAAGCAAACAAAGGACAGGGAGAATTAAGATGAAGAAATCCAGATTATGGACAGGCTTGTCGTCTGTCTGCGCATTTCTTTTA
>CADCOP010000436.1 GCA_902803065.1 uncultured Lachnospiraceae bacterium
ATATTGCATAACATACTGCTGTTTCTGACAGGTTATCTGACCCTTTTGTGTAAAGCAAAACGCCGCCTGATAAACTCAGACGGTGTCTCAATGAAGATCCATGAATACAGTGAATACAATGAATATCACGCTTTACACGTTCAGCATCCGGTGATCTTGCAGGCTGACTGCCTTCTCACCCCATATCATCCATATCAAACAGCGACATCTGCTCATAAGACTGCTCCCGCATCAGCTGAGGCGGAACGATGCGGAGGAAATCCTGCGTTCTGTCGTCTTCCCGCAGCCAGTCTGTGATCTCATCTTCTCTGAGGATCAGCGGCATACGGTCATGGACCGGACGCATGCTCTCATTCGCCTCTGTCGTGAGGATGACGAACCGGTCTTCTCCGTTAAAGAGGTTATACATGCCTGCCATGAAGATGCAGGGCTCATCCGGAAGATAGAATTCTGCTTTGTTTTTATCTCTGTCCCATTCATAAAATCCGGCGGCCGGGATGATGCATCTGCGCCGCAGCACGCTCTCTGAAAAGGCGGGACGTTCCATGGCTGTCTCAGCCCGCGCGTTGATCAGGAGCTGCCCCGCGCCGCGCGGCGGGAAGCCCCAGCGCATGGAGACCGCGGCGATCTCTTCTCCTTCGTATGAGAGGATAGCTGCCTTCTCCGTAGGGTGAACATCTCTTCGCGTGCCTGCAGACAGCATGCTCCCCGGCAGAGATGTCCTGCGGGCGATTCGTTTGATTTCCTGTTCTGCCGGCCCATCTATGTAAAATCTTCCGCACATAATTCCGAACTGCCTCCTCATTATCAGCTGTACTTTTCCAGAATCCTCTTCAGGTATGACTCGGACTGCCTCCTTATTATCAGCTGTACTTTTCCAGGATCCCCTTCAGGTATGACTCGGACTGCCCCCTCATTATCAGCTGTACTTTTCCAGAATCCTCTTCAGGTATGACTCGGACTGCCTCCTTAAAATCAGCTGTACTTTTCCAGGATCCCCTTCAGGTACTCCTCGTACTGCTTCCTTACATGCTCCGGTCCTGCGATCTCCAGGTCCTTTCCGATGGCTGCCATCCACCCGAAAAACTGGGGGCTGACTGTCACCGTTACGACGGCTGAGAAGTGGTCCGCATCCAGCGGCCGCATCCAGATGTCCGTTCCGAAGCGGTCGAGCATCACGCCTGCCAGATAATTCATTCCTGTAAAGCGCACAGTTTCATCCACGCCGCCGAACATGCCAAAGGTCTTTTTTGAGAAATCAACGGGATCGATCATCTCATCCAGCGCCTGCCTGCTGCGGGGCTTGTCCAGGATGCGCATGTTCCGGATCTTATCTACGCGGTAATGACGCATCTTTCCTGCTTTTTCATCAAACCCGACAAGATAGTAGTTTTCATCGTCCCAGATCAGGTTGAGCGGGCTGACCTCATAGAAGGCGCCGCCGTGGCGGAGCTCTGTCTCCTTGCGAACGGTCCATTCTGCATACTGGTAGGTGATCTGCATGCCCCGGTAGATGGCGCTGTGGATCATGTCTACGTTATAATAGATGGTCTCATTCTGCGTCTTCGTACGCCGATAGATCATGACCTGATTGCTCAGCTGTTTTGCCTCGTTTTTACTGCACAGGGTCTCCAGCTTGCTGATCAGTTCCTTTGATTTCTTCTCGGTGATGAACTTTGATGCCTGGACCGCATCCACGAGGAGCTTCAGCTCTGCCAGTTCGAATTGTCTCGATCCGATGTAATATCCTTTTGTTCTTCCTTCCTGCAGGACGATGTCCAGTCCGAAATCCTCCAGCTTGGCGATCTCCGTGTATACAGTCGTCCGGTTGATCGTCACGCCGTATTCAGTTCTCAGGATGTCCTGCAGCGCGGTCGCGTTGAGCGGGTGCTCCTCATCTGACCGGTCCAGGAGGATCTGCATCAGATAGAATGTCTTAAGCCCCGGAATTCCCATGATCATACTTCGTTTTCCTCCCGCCAGGCATATTTCTCCCGCCAGGCATATTTGTTCTACAGCCACTTTTTGATCTTGTTCTACAGCCACTTTTTGATCTTGAAATAGATCAGGCTTCCCACAGCGATCAGCAGGCTTACTATGATCACCACAGGATATCCGAATACGGAATTCAGCTCCGGCATGTACTTAAAGTTCATGCCGTACCATCCGGCGATCAGTGTCAGCGGCATGAAGATCGCGGTTACCACCGTGAGTATTGTCATAATGTGATTCTGCTTTACGTCAAGTTTTGAGCTGTAGGTATCGCGGATCTGAAGCGTATAATCCAGCAGCGCGCTGACGATGTCAAACAGCCTCGACACCCTGTTTGAAAACAGGCGGAAATACCGGGTATTCTCCGGGTCGAAAAACTCGTTCTCATCCTCTTCAAATTCCTGCGCCATATCGATCAGATGATCGTAATGCGTCCGCAGATCCCGCAGGTTTCCGCGTATTTCATTTACTTTCTTCAGGTCTGCCTCCCTGTCATTATCGATATCCTGGTCCACCTCGTCCAGCTCTCTTTCATATTTTTCAAGGACTGCCAGATCCTCGTCGATGATCTGCTCAAGGAAATCATAAATGAATCTCTCAAGGCTCGGGAAGCGCCACTTTTTCGTACGGATGATCGGCTCTATGATCCGCCGGACATTATCTCCGTGATCAATGAATACGATGCCCTTCTCATCCAGAGCAAAGACGAATTTCCGGTATTCGGCAGACATGTCCTGCCTGACAGGAAGGGCAAAGGTTCCCGTCACAGAATCATAATTAACTTCCGCCTTTGTATTGTATACCTTGTTTATGTCGAGATCCATGTCGATGCCCATCTCAAAGGAATCCCGCTCTTTCCTCCACTCTTCGGGCGTGAGAATGGCAACATACTGGGTTTTCCCGCTGTGGCACTCCTCTGCGGTGCATTGCCGGAGCGTCGTTTCAATCAGATAATACATGTCAGTTCCCCTGCGTTTGCTTTTTTCATTATGCCTTATTTTATGCTGATCCGGTCTCCG
>CADCOP010000437.1 GCA_902803065.1 uncultured Lachnospiraceae bacterium
ATCATGGGAGATGAAGATGTAAGCCATGTTCATTGACTTCTGCAGCTCCCGCAGCAGGTTGATGACCTGGGACTGGATCGAAACGTCCAGAGCCGATACGGGCTCGTCGCAGACGACCAGCGCCGGCTGCAGGGCGATGGCCCTGGCGATGCCGATCCTCTGGCGCTGTCCGCCGGAAAATTCGTGAGGATAGCGGTTATAGTAGCGGGGGTTCAGACCGACCACTTCCATGATCTTAAGCACATGGGAGCGCATTTCTTCCTTGTCGCTGTACATCTTCTGAATCTTCAGGGGGGCGGAGATGATCTCGCCGACAGTCATACGCGGATTTAAGGATGCGTAGGGATCCTGAAAGATGATCTGCATCTCCCGCCGCATGTGCCGGAGCTGAGCGTCCTTCATGTGAATAAAGTCCTGCCCGCGGAAGAGGATCTCTCCGGAAGTCGGTTCAAGCAGGCGAAGAACAGAGCGGCCCATGGTCGATTTGCCGCATCCGGATTCGCCTACCACACCCAGGGTCTTGCCGGCTTCCAGAGTAAAGCTGACATCGTCCACAGCTTTGATGTAATTGCCGCGGGCCCCTTTGACCGGAAACCATTTTTTCAGATGACGGACCTCAAGAAGGACCGGATCTGCTGACGTATTCTGTCTGAGTCTGTCATTTTCCATCCGTTTTGTCCTCCCATCTGTCAGTGTAGCGGAAACATCTTACCAGTCTGCCTTCATACTCCGCCAGCGGCGGCATTTCCTGCTCGCAGAGCGGCGCTGCGTACGGGCAGCGGGGGCAGAAGGCGCAGCCTTTCGGCATCTGGTCAAAGGCCGGGACCGTACCTTTAATGACGCTCAGTTCTTCCACGTCGTCATCCAGCCTCGGGATACATTTCATCAGGCCGCTGGTGTAGGGATGCAGAGGCTTGTCAAATATGTCATCGCAGCTTGCCTGTTCGACGACTTTGCCGGCGTACATGACCATGACATCGTCCGCGACCTCGGCGATCACGCCCAGATCGTGGGTGATCATGATGACGGAGGTGCCGAGGGTTTCTTTCAGCTCATTGATCAGGTTCAGGATCTGAGCCTGGATCGTAACATCCAGAGCGGTGGTGGGCTCATCGCAGATCAGCAGGTCAGGCTTGCAGCACAGGGCCATGGCGATCATGACACGCTGGCGCATTCCGCCCGAAAGCTGATGGGGATACTCGCGGAACCGCTGCTCGGGAAGCGGGATCTTAACCATGCGGAGCATGTCGATCGCTCTTTCCTTTGCTTCCTGTTTGCTGATCTTTTCGTGAATGCGCAGGGCTTCCGTGATCTGCTGTCCTACGGTAAAGACCGGATTCAGCGAGGTCATGGGTTCCTGGAAGATCATGGCGATCCGTTTGCCGCGGATCAGGCGCATTTCTTCGTCATTCTTTTTAAGCAGGTCTTCGCCGTCGAGAAGGATCTCACCGCCCTCAATATGCCCGGGCGGACATTTGACAAGACCCATGACGGAGAGGGAGGTAACGCTCTTTCCGCAGCCGGATTCGCCAACGATTCCGAGCGTTTTTCCGCGCCCCACGCTGAAGGATACATCATCCACGGACCGCACGATGCCTTCTTCTGTATGAAAGTAAGTTTTCAGGCCATGGACCTGGAGAATACAGTCTCTGTTTTCTGCCGGTGAGGCAGTCCTGTTTATGTTTGTCTGTCTGTCCATCGTGTCCCTCCCGTCAGTTCTTCAGCTTGGGATCAAGCGCGTCGCGCAGACCGTCCCCGAAGATGTTGAATGCAATGACAGTGACCATGATGGCAACGCCCGGCATGATGCTGTACAGCGGCAGATAGCTGATGAAGGTCTGTGCTGAGCTGATCATGTTGCCCCAGGAGGGCGTGGGCGGCTGAATGCCTATACCCAGAAAGCTTAAGGATGCCTCGTACATGATCGCGTTGGGGATGCCCAGTGTGATCAGGACGATGATGGTAGAGAGGCAGTTGGGGATCAGATCCTTCATGATGACCCAGAAGGAGGAGGCTCCGGCTGCCCGGCTGGCTTCAACATATTCGGATTCCTTGAGCTGCAGGATGGAACCGCGGATCATGCGGGCTGTCCGCACCCAGGTAAGAAAGCCCAAGGCGATAAAAAGGTTGAGCAGTCCCTTGCCCAGGAAGGTCATCAAGGCCATGGCGAAGATCAGGTCCGGGAAGGCCTGGAAGATCTCCATGATCCTGGAGATGATGCTGTCAATGATGCCGCCGTAATATCCGGCGATGGATCCTAAGGTGATGCCTATAAAAGAGGCGATGATCTGGGCGATGATACCGATGCTCAGTGATACGCGCGATCCGTAGATGATCCTGGAGAGGATGTCACGGCCGAATTCATCGGTTCCGAGCAGATGCGCTTTCGTAGGCGGCTGCAGTACGGCCGCGTAATCCTGCGCGGTCGGAGAGTAGGGGGCGATCACCGGGGCAAAGATGGCGATCAGCACCAGCACGACAATGACGCCGAAGCAGAACATGGAGACCTTATCCTTTTTCAGACGCTTCAGAGCGTCCGCATAGAAGGAAGTGAATTTCACATTGGCGGTCTCGCCGTTTTCCACGGCTTTTTCGAATTCTTTCTGTCGGTTGAACCACTTGAATACTCTGCTCATGCTTCTCCTTTCCCGATACGGATCCTGGGATCAAGGAACGCATAGGAGATGTCCACGATCAGGTTCACGATAACGAATACAAAGGCGATATACATGACAGTGCCTTCCAGCAGGGGCAGGTCGCGGTTGGACATGGAGTCAACGGCAAGCTTGCCGATGCCCGGGATCGAGAATACTTTCTCGATCAGCATGGAGCCGGTCAGCATGTAACCGAAGTCGGTTCCGACCAGGGTGACGATCGGGATCAGGGCATTCTTAAGGGCATGGCTGAGAATGACCAGCCGGTTCTTTACGCCCTTGGCCCGCGCGGTGCGGATGTAGTCCTGATTGAGGACCTCCAGCATACTGGTCCGGGTGATCCTGGCGATGCTGCCGGCATATCTTGTCCCGAGAGCGATGCTGGGAAGTACATAATTCATGGGACCGTTAAAGCCCGAGATCGGGAAAAGTCCCAGCTTCAGCCCGAGGAAGATCTGCAGGAGGATGGCAAACCAGAAAGACGGCGCCGATACGCCGATGATCGAGAGAATCATGATCAGCCGGTCGGAGATCCGGCCCCTTCTGACGGACGCGAAGATTCCGCATGGAATACCGATCACGACAGAGAAGAGGAATGCCATGCACGCCAGCTTGAAGGTGACTTTAAAGGAGCGCAGGAGCGCAACCGAAACAACTTCCTTGGTAAAGTAGCTGGTGCCGAAATCCAGGTGGAGAGCACCGCGGAGGAAGTTGAAATATTGTACATAGTAAGGCAGGTCAAGGCCCATTTCGTGGCGGACCTTTGCAATGGTCACTTCATCCGCCCTGTGTTCCAGCATTAAAGCGACCGGATCGCCGGGCACGACCTGCAGCAGGATGAATGTGATGAGACTGATGCCGACCAGGACGAAAATGGTCTGGCCCAGCCGTTTTCCGATATAAGATAGCACGCTATTGTCCTTTCTGAGGATCTGTACAGTTTTCAACGCCGGATCCCCGTGACTTCCGTCATGAGATGAATGCGCAGATAACAAGTCTTCTGCACCAGGTCCTGAGCTAAACAGGTAACAGATAGTCTGTCATGCAATGACTGTCATGCAGCGGCTGCGATAAAACACTACAGAGGATGCAGTATGACAAAAGGGGCTGCCGCACTACACATGCGGTGCGGCAGCCCCGGGAAAAGACTTTTTTGTTATTCAGCAATATCCGCGGTTTTCCAGAACATTCTGAAAGTGCTGCCGATGGAGAATCCGGTGACTCTCGGGTTCAGTACATAGTACTTGGTCTCGTTGTAAAGCGGTGAGGAAGCGAAATCTTCTCTGGTCAGGATGTATTCTGCCCTCTTGTAGATCTCCTGTCTCTCAGCGGTGTCAGTCGTCTGAACGCCGTCGATCATCAGCTGCTTGAATTCGTCGTTGTGCCAGAAGCTGGAGTTGGTGTCTGTTCTTCCGTCGCTGACAGGATAGAGCATGCTGTCGGGATCGTTGTAGTCAACATACCAGTTGGAGATACCGCAGTCTACGCCGCCGCTTCTCTTCATATCAGAC
>CADCOP010000438.1 GCA_902803065.1 uncultured Lachnospiraceae bacterium
GAAATGCTTGCATTGGCAGAAAGGCTCTCCTCTAATGTTCCATTTCTAAGAACAGATTTTTATTCAATTGAGAACGAGTTGTACTTTGGGGAACTAACTTTTTCGACCTGAGTGGTGAATAAAGTAACCGATGTTATTGACATGATTTTCCCTCTCATTTATAATGATTGTATTATAACGAGAGAGGGGATTTATATCATGCCGAAATTCGTTCCACCATTAACGATCAAAGATAGCGATGCTATTTTCTTAAAATCAATTATTTCCGGTCAAACTGTTGCCGGTGAAGATATCGTCAAACGAGCCAAAGCCCTACAGCTGCTTTCAGAGGGCAAGCAAATAAAGGTGGCTGCAAAAGAGATAGGTATGCGAGAAAACACTGTTACTGAAATCCGCAGAAGGTTTCTCGCAAATGGCATCAGCAGCCTGATGGATAAAGGGCGTTCAGGCAGGCCAGTAACAAAAATGTCTATAGAAGAAGTCGATGCTAAAGTTCGCGATGTTATTTCTTCAGCGTATGCAAGCGGTATGCCCATCCCTTCAGTTAAGGAAATTGCCAAAGATCTAAATGCCAGTGAGAAAAATGTCCGTGCCGTATTAAAGAAAAACGGTTTGATACAGGAAAGGAAGCATGTATGGGAATTCCCAATCTCCGAAAGCCCCGATGCCAAAGCAATTGATTTGGTTGGTATTTTTCTTTCACCGAATCAGCAGATCGTCTTTCTGCGTATCCTAAAACCTGAAGTTTGTATTGAATCGGAAAAATCTGTGGTCACTACAAAAAGCAGTGTGTTAGCAGATGAATTGTCCGCATCCACTTTAGATAATGGTTCTGTTGATCTTGCCCATGCCTTGGATATTTTCGTCTCAGGATCAGATACAAGACCTACAGGAAAATCAGATGCCCTGGCATTTATAAAAGACTTATATGCCGATTTCCATTCCGACGATTCATGTGAAGAATATCATTTGTTTGTAAGTGGAAAAACACTGGCAGAAAACGGGCGTTCCCTGCTCCCTGGTATTCACGTTCATGTAGAACCGGATAGCAAAACCTGGCTGGTGCAGGTTGAGAATCTTTTTACTATGCTTTGTGATGCCGATTCAGACTTGTACCAAAGACTGTCTTCGAGCATGAATGCATATTTACAGCGTGCATCAGTTGATAAAGCCGTATTCGAATGGAAGAAAATCAAAGTCCTTCCGGAAACAGACAGCACATCCTCCATCGTCACAGATGCACAGGAGGAGCAGAAAAAGCCTGCTGGCACGATTGAATTTGAAGCACGTATTATGGCCGATGATGGCCACTGGATCACATATACCGCAAGAGGCTCCAGTTCTGTAAAACAGGAACACTTCGATATGACTTCTGTAAATTCCTACCTTAACAGCTTCGATACAATTGAGCAGGCCATAGTTGAAGTAAGCCGTGATGCTGCAAGAGGGATCAATGAAGCTTATGCAACTGACCTTGTAAAAAAAACGGCTTATTCACAGAAGAATTAACAAGGGTTGTAAAAGTGCAAAGCGAAAATGGCCTCCTGTCTGTGCCTATGCTCAAATCGTCATTAAAGGGAATAAGGAATACAGGGTATTTATGGAGCCATTCCATTGTCTCGTATATCGAGCAGGGAATGGCTGCCGGATCGGGATGCGTTACAAGTCTTCTGTTAAACAAACTTCTTCACAGGACGACAACGATATCGGAAATAAGCCTCAGAACCATGAGGGATCTCGTCAAACGCAATGGGGAAAAATACCAGTCCAACCAGGTCTCCTGGGCTGATAGCGTATTAGAGGAACATGGTTGGAATCCCGTCACAGCACTCCCATATACGGAGAAAGCTCCCGGTAAAGAAGCCGGATCTTCCTGGCTTTCATGTGGAAATGTTCTTGCTAATGCGGAAGAAAAAGCCTTAATCGACCAAATGGTCGAGGATATTAACAGCAGGCGCCTTTCAAATGAGCAAATACCTTCTAATTCAATGAAACCGTATCAGGTTGAACCGGATGACAGTCTGACAATCAAAGTGTCACTGGATGGAGTTAGCGCTAAGCGCCAAAAAGACAAACGGCCGAAAGGCAAGCCTGATTGCGAACCATATTTCAAAACAGATAAGTATGATGGACCGGCTGATTATAGCAGGGCTCCTGATCCGAAAAAACGCCCGAAAGTGGAAACCTCAGTTGCAGTGATCGAAGTTGGCCAAATGAAATATACATTTTCTGCCAGAAACATGTTTGAAGCTTGTAAGCTGGTCCTTGCATTTTTGTTATTCCATAACCTCCTGGAAGATCGAAACATCGTTTTCTTTGTCGATGGGGGCAAAGATATCCGCAAATGCATCAATGATATCTTCTCGTTTTGCACACATCACGTGATATTGGATTGGTTTCATTTGAA
>CADCOP010000439.1 GCA_902803065.1 uncultured Lachnospiraceae bacterium
AACAGTTGACAACAGTATTGCACTGTTATATACTGTTTGCGGAGGTAAACGATATGCATATCATTTTAAATAAATCCTCAATGGTACCGGTCTATGAGCAGCTCGTGGAGCAGCTCAAAAATGAGATCCTGAACGGGACTCTTTCGGAAAACGAAGTTCTTCCCTCTGTGAGGGCGCTTTCAGGGGAGCTTCGCATCAGCGCTCTGACGGTCAAAAAGGCTTACGACCGTCTGGAAGAAGAAGGCTTTGTCGTTACGGTACACGGCAAAGGCACCTACGTTGCCGCGGCGGATCAGCAGCTCGCTCTGGAAGCACGAAGGAAGACCCTCGAAGATGACCTGGCCGCCGTCATTGAAAAAGCACGTACGATTGGTTTCACGAAAGACGATATCTTTAAGATCGTTGAGATCATACTGGAGGACTACTGATGATCAAAGCAGTAAATCTTGTGAAAAACTATGGTGATTTTCACCTTGATGTATCGTTTGAAATACCGGACGGAACCGTCACCGGCATCGTCGGCAAAAACGGTGCCGGCAAGAGCACCACGATCAAAGCCATCCTGGGACTGATCCGGCCGGATGGCGGTTCAGTCACGATCAATGGTCTGCAGCCGTTAATGCTCACGGCAAAAGAAAAAAGCGCGATCGGCACCGCGCTGTCAGATTCGGGCTTCAGCTCCTATCTGCGTGTAGAGGATGTGATCTGCATTCTGAGAAAAACATATCCCACATTTGACGAGACCTTTTTCAGAAATAACTGTATATCCCAGGGACTCCCCTTTGACAAGAGGATTCAGGATTTTTCCACCGGCATGCGCGCAAAACTCCGCGTGCTCACCGCGATCAGCCATAAAGCTGACATCCTGATCATGGATGAACCCACCGCAGGGCTTGACGTAGGCGCAAGAGGCGAGATCCTTGACCTCCTCCGGCAGTTTCTTCTTGAGAACAGCGACTGCTCTGTTGTACTCACCTCTCACATTTCCTCAGATCTTGAAGGAATGTGTGACGACATCTACCTTATTGACGGAGGCAGGATCCTTCTCCACGAAGATACGGATACGATACTGAGCAGCTACGCGATCCTGAAAGTGGATGAGGAAACCTTCGAAAGACTTGACAAGCGCTATATCCTCCGTTCAAAAAAGGAGTTCTTCGGATATGTGTGCCTCACGAAGGAAAAACAGTTCTTCGCGGAAAACTATCCGGGTATCGTTATTGAAAACGGAAGTATAGACACTCTGATACTTATGATGACAGGAGGAAATTAAGATGCGCGGCCTTATGGAAAAAGACATCCGTCTGACACTCACCAGAAAACAGACTCTCCTTATTTTCTTTGTTATGGCACTGATCATGGGTATATCCATGGACGGGTCGTTTCTGATCGGCTATCTCACAATGCTTGCGACGATCATTTCGATAGGTACGATCAGTTATGATGAATATGACAACGGTCTGGCGTTCCTTATGACGCTTCCGTTTGAGAGAAAAACCTATGTCCGGGAAAAATATGTTTTCACCTTCCTGATGGCCTGCGGCGCCTGGTGTATCGGAGCACTGGTGGACTGCGCCGGCTGTCTGATCCGGCACGATCCGCTCCATCTTGCCAGCGATCTGCCCATGCTCCTGTCCATCCTTCCGGTCATGTTCCTTTCAGCCGCCATCATGATCCCCCTGCAGCTGAAATACGGGGCAGAAAAAAGCAGAACCGTACTGTTTATCATTTTCGGCGTTATAGCAGTCATTATTTTGGGGTCCCAGTCTGTTTTACACGGCACGGCAAACCCCTTCAGCAGCATCGCCGCAGGTCTGGACAGCCTTCCTTCGGCACTCATTTTTACCGCGATCACAGCGGTCTGCGCTCTGCTCTCCTTTATCAGCTACCTGTGGTGCGTCCGGATCATGGAAAAGAAAGAATTCTGAGAAATGTCCATACCAATACTAACGTAAAGGAGATCAAAACACATGACTGACTATGCCCTCTTATGTACCCAGCTTGAAGAATTCCTGAAAGAGGATTCTTTTTATGTTCCCGCTCTTTCCAATGCGTCCGCGCTCCTGATGGAGTTTCTTCCCGACCTGAACTGGTCCGGCTTCTATCTGATGCGTGATGGAGGCCTCGTTGTCGGTCCGTTTCAGGGGAAACCTGCCTGCATCCACATTCCTGTCGGCAAAGGCGTCTGTGGAACAGCCGTGGCGCAAAACGAGACCATACTGGTTGCGGATGTCCACTCATTCCCGGGACATATTGCCTGCGACAGCGCGTCAAACTCAGAAATCGTCGTTCCTGTCCATCACAGTGACGGCTCCATTATGGGAGTGCTGGATATCGACAGTCCGAAGAAGGACCGCTTCTCCTCCGAAGACAAAGAAGGGCTGGAGCAGTTCGTCGCGATTCTGGAAAAATATCTCTCATGACCAGTAATCTGCAAACAAGAGAAGCCGTTTTCGCCGTAAACGAGTCTCCAATGTACCGCTGAAGTGCCAGAAAAGTCCGAAAATACGACACTTTTTCGACAGTCAGTCATGAACCCGCTCCATCAATACTACCGTCTCAACATGAACGGAATGCCCGAACATGTCGCACGGCTGCACCCGCTTCAGTTCATATCCGTTTGCGCAGAGGAACTTAAGATCCCTGGCCAGGGTTGCGGGATCACAGCTTACGTACACGATCCGCTCCGGCGCCATGGATGCCATTGTCTGAAGAAGCGTTTCATCGCACCCCTTGCGCGGAGGATCCACGACGATCACATCTGCCTTCTCTCCGTCCCGCCCGTATTCGCGCGGGACGACTTCCTCTGCCTTTCCGACAAAAAATTCCGCATTTGTGATTCCGTTCAGCCTCGCGTTTTCCCTTGCGTCATCAATGGCTTCCGGAACGATCTCGACTCCGCGGACCCGCCCGGCGCTTCGCGCGAGGAAGAGCGATATCGTTCCGATACCGCAGTACAGGTCCCATACCCTTTCCGTTCCGGTCAGAGAGGCAAATTCAAGGGCCTTCCCGTACAGCTTCCTTGTCTGAGCGGGATTGACCTGAAAAAATGAATGCGCTGAAATACGGAAACGGATGTCTCCGATCAGGTCTTCAATGTATGGCTGTCCCCACAGCACTCTCTCCTCTTTCCCGAGGATCACATTCGTCCGCTGTGTATTTTCATTCAGGATAATGGCTGTCATCCCCGGAATCGCCTGCAGCTTTGAGCAAAGCTCCCTCTCCCCGGGAAGCTTTTTTCCGTTCACGACCAACACTGTCATGATCTGCCCGGTCGCATCCGCTTTTCTAGTAAACACATGCCTGACCAGTCCTGTGCCTGTGCTCTCATCATAGGGTTCGATCTGCATGCTGCGCATATGCTCCAGAATGATCGACAGGATCTCTCTGTTCTCTTCTATGCCGAGAAGGCAGTCTTCACACGGTATGATGCTGTGCGTTCTGCCTGCATAGAACCCGGCAATGATGCCGCCCTCTCTGTCTTTACCGATCGGAAACTGCGCTTTGTTCCGGTACCGCCAGGGTTCTTCCATCCCGAGGACCGGCTCAAAGACCCTGCCGATCGTCTCCTGGTCAAAGCCGCCAATACGTGAAAGAACGCTGCGCACTCTTTCTTCCTTGAAAGCGAGCTGCGCAGCGTAATCCATCATCTGAATCTGGCATCCCCCGCAGGGACGGGCGATCGGACAGCGGGGCTCTACGCGGTCCGGGCTGCTCTCCAGTATTTCTTCCACCCGCGCGAACGCCAGGTTTTTTTTGCAGCTCATGACCTTTGCCCGCACGACATCGCCGATCACTGTGTCTTTTACAAAAACAGCAAGGCCTTCATAGTGCCCGATTCCAAGGCCTTCGCTGCTCAGATCCTCTATCTTAAATTCCAGAACATCGTTTTTCTGCAGTCCGGTTTTCTGCTCCGGCGCATCAGCCCCGCGCCCCGCCCGGGCGGAACATCTGACCTTTCTTCTCTTATCTGTCATCCGGTCTCTCCGTATCCTCATTCACCTGTTCCAAAATCCGTGCTCTTACGGATATTTGATTCAAACAGTTTATTATAGCCCAGCCACCCGGGCGTCTCCACGGAAGTTTTCATCAGTTCTCTCATGGACTCAAGCTTTGCATCGGCATTATCTGCAAGGTTCAGCGCCATCGCTTCCGGAAGCGCCGGCCTTTTCGGTGATCCGTACTCCAGCTCTCCGTGATGAGCCAGGATGCAGTGCTGCAGCTCGCTGATCAGTCTCTTGGGGAAGCCTTTTATACTTCTGCACCCGTAACCGACCAGCTCATACCCCATGATGATGTGCCCGATCAGCTGTCCGTCATCTGTATAATCATTCATGGGAAAAGGAGATATCTCCTTCAGCTTTCCAACATCGTGAAAAGCTGCCGCGGTGAGAAGAAGATCTCTGTTCAGGTACGGATACACCGTGCAGAAATAATCACAGAGCTTAACAACACTGAGCGTGTGCTCCAGCAGGCCTCCGACAAAGCTGTGGTGTACTGTTTTGGCAGCTGAGTGCTTTTTGAATGCGCCAGAAAATGTCTCATCATCAAAGTATTTATGGATCAGTTTCTGCAGGTAGACATTTTTGACTGTTCCCAGTACCGACAGCAGTTCTGTGTACATCTCCTCAATATTTTTTTCAGTCACGGGCAGGTAATCGCCCGGTTCATATTCACCTTCCTGAGCTTTGCGTGCTCTGGTTATATTCAGCTGCAGAGAGTTCTGGAAGGTTGTAACTGTTCCTGTGACCTCCACATAATCCATAGCATCAAAATCACCAATTCCGGAGGATGATGGATCCCAGATCTTCGCGTCGATCGTTCCGGTCTTATCCTGCAGAGTTACGTTATCGTACGCTTTCCCGTTCTTTGCCACTGCTGATACATGGCTTTTGCATAAGTAGATTCCAGTAACTCTTTCACCATCCCGAAATGCAGCAATAAATTTCATACAATTTTAACCTTTCCGTGCAGTTTTTTTGGTAATTATCAAATAATAGAATTAATTTATCTATTTTTCCTAAATACTCGTTCTATTTTTAGTAAAAAGTATGTATAAAAAACAATTCCATTTTGCCCTATTATAGAGTAAAATAATAGTATATTCAAGGAAGAACAACATCAATCACATTACACCTGGCCTGACACCTGGCATGCCTCAGGTGTCTTTTTACTATATGAACGAAAAAGCACTCAGAATTCTGGAATATCCGAAAATCATCGAGAAACTGACTTCATTTGCCGGCTCGGAACCCGGGCGGCGCCTTTGCCGTGATCTTCTGCCTTCCGATGATCT
>CADCOP010000440.1 GCA_902803065.1 uncultured Lachnospiraceae bacterium
ATTTCTGTTGCACTGTCCTTGGAGTCGCCTCCACCGGATGTTATCCGGCATCCTGCCCTGTGAAGCCCGGACTTTCCTCGTCTGGCACCTTTCGGCCTGCCAGCCGCGACCATTTATCCTACTCAGGAAAGCATTTTAACATACATCCGCGGCAGATGTCCACCGCATCTTTCACGGCACACATCGACTCCCGCACTTATCAAATGCAGGCCAGGGACGAAGCATGAGCTTAGTGCCCGCTGCGTGCGGATGGCAGCGGAAGCGTACCTGCGATGGAACATGTGCCTCACACATCGAAACAGCTTCCTCCAATGAATTCCCTGACAAGCGAATTCATGGGGATCCCTTCCGGAGCCATTGGTACGAAATAGTTAAGGAATTTGATCAGCCGCTTGGCTTCCGCGAACTCCCTGCTCAGCGGGTCGATGCTGTACAGAAGCGGTTCCGCGTATATCTTAAGGACTGCAAGTTCGTAGATCAGCGCGGAATTAAACATCACGTCGGCTCTTTCCTGGAACGGGAAGATGTTGTTTTCTTCTCCTCTTCTTACCGAAGGCCACCTGGCGATCGTACTCTGGGCACTGATGCCCCGGGTCCTTGCGTCGCGGACGATCCTTCGCAGAAGTCTTCCGTCGGTCGTGGGGATGCGGTTATGCTCGTCAATATTCAGCTGTGTAAGCGCGCTGATGTAGATCCTGTACTTGCTCTCAGGCGGCAGGGAATAGGAAAGCCTGTCATTCAGGCCGTGAATGCCTTCAATGACAAGGATATCGCGGTTCCCGAGCTTCTGAACATTCCCTTTGTACTCCCTCTTTCCGGTCTTGAAATTATAGGTCGGCATGGAGACCTCTTCGCCGGCCAGAAGGCGGGTCATATCCGCGTTGAACTGTTCAACATCGATCGCTTCCAGGCACTCATAGTCATAATCACCGGAAGCATCCCTGGGAGTCTTTTCCCTGTCTACAAAATAATCATCCACAGCAATGGGATGCGGATTCAGCCCGTATACGGACAGCTGTGTCGATAGTCTGTGCGAGAAGGTGGTCTTGCCTGAGGACGACGGTCCGGCGATCATGACAAGCTTCTGTTTCGGATGCGCCGCGATCTCCTGCGCTATGGAAGCGATCTGTTTTTCATGATAGGCTTCCTGCGTCAGGATCAGCTCTTTGGCTCTTCCGTTCACGATTCTCTCATCCAGATCAGCTACGGAAAAGATGCCAAGCATATCTCCCCATTCAAGTGATTTTTTCTGCACCTGGAACAGCTTTACGACCGGATCAAATTCAGGAACGCGGTCAGGCTCTTCCATAGACGGAAAACGAAGAACAAATCCATCCTCATATCTTGTCAGGGCAAACTTGTCAAGCACGGATGTATTATGAGCCATGTATCCGTAATTGTAGTTCCGGTAGCCGTCCAGTTCATACATGTTCGCGCGGGAGCTGAGCCTGAATCTGAACAGTCTGTCCTTATCATCCATTCCCATCTCGCGGAAGATCTGACGGGCATGATCCGTGCTGATATTCTTTTTCACGATGGGAAGATGCTGCTTGTGCAGCTCCTGCATCCGGCTGAATACCGCGCCGATAAACTCATCTGTCACCTTCTTCGGATCACTGAGCGTACAGTAGAGTCCGTCGCTGACCATATAGTGTATGCTCGTTTCATATCCCCGGTCGTCTCCTGCAATGTCGCGGATCGCTTTCAGCATCATCATGCAGAGGCTTCTCTGATATGTCTTGAATCCGGAAGGATCCTGGATCGTCAGGAATTCAACTTTGCCGTCTGCCGACACTTTATGATACAGTTCTCTCAGGCGGTTGTTTACACTGAAAAGCAGAACCGGCGGCTTCGCCGGATCCTGCAGCTGCTCCGCGATCTGAAGATAGGTCGTACCTTCCGCGAATTCATACATTTTCCCGCCGATCTCAAGGCGGTACGTTTTCTGTGCCATATGGAAGCCTCCTCTTTCTTACTCTCTCATACCGTCCAGGACTTCGCGGTTTCTCCGGAGAACAGCCCTGACTTCTTCTTTTCTTGCTGACGCTGTCCTGGCACTTGCATTCGCAAGCTGCGCAAGGATCTTTTCCTGCACTTCCTGTTCATACAGCAGAAACTGCCGCAGGATGGGATGCTTCTTCCTCAGGAGGACCGGCCCGTAATAAGCTTCTGCGCCGGTAAGATTCTGTTTTTCTCCTGCGGCAGCGTGGATACAGTGAAGGATCGGATAATACTTTCCATCCTCCAGGACCATATCCTCATCATCGATCGTAAAGCCATGATCATAAAGCCACAGCCGGACACGGAAAACCTCTGACTGCGGCTGAAGGATAAGCTCCGGAATGCTCTCCAGCACCCCGGATCCCTCTTCCAGGATGCGGATCGTCAGCGCGCCGCCCATGCCGCAGACCGATACGCTGTCCGCCTCCCCCGGGGCAAGCTCACCCAGACCGTCAGAACGCCTTGTTGATATCTTATCTTCCAGTCCGAAAGAAGCAATGTGATCCCTTGCTCTCTCCAGCGGCCCCTCATTTATATCCATGGCAAGCGCGCAGGGAATCTTCCCGGAGGATACAAGATATACGGGAAGGTATGCGTGATCCGTTCCGACATCTGCCAGCCGGCTTCCTTCCGTAACCATCTGCGCGCATTTTCTTATTCTCTCTGACAGTTCCAGTTTCATACGATTCATACAGTAAGTTTACTCCGTGATCACGATCTGCACCCTGTCGATCCGGTCAAGTTTCTTCTTCCTCTCCCGAAGCTGCACAAGTTCGTCCAGATCCGGTCCTTCTGCCCCCTGCCGCTTTCTCTGCTGCGCCTCAGTGAATACCTTTCGGATCGTCTCACGGATCGCTTTGACAAGATCTTCTTTTGTTTCCGTGTGTACAGTCGAATTGAACAGCCGGGCTGCTTTTTTCTGATCCTCCGGATCCTCAAAGCGGTCGATCACGGCAGCGGGAGACAGTTCTCCCTTTTCGAGCTGCGCGTACAGCAGTGCTGCTGCTTCCTGATGCAGCTGTACGGAAAAATCTTCAGGACGGATAAATTCTTTCAGTACAGGATAAATGGAAGGATATTCCGTAAGCCATGTCAGCAGGAGCTGTTCGGACTTTGCAATACCGCTGTCCTTCGGCGCCGAAGAGTGTCTCTGGGGCCTGTCCTGTTTCTCCCGCTCATTATTATCATTACCTCCTGTCTTCAGGTACTGGATCACGAGCTTCCGAAGGCTTTCTGTACGGATATTGTATTTCGCCGCAACCGCTTCAATATAGTTTTCGCGTTCCACATCCTGCTCAAAGCGGGAAATCATTCTCGCTGCTTCCCTGTAAAACCTCGTCTTTCCCTCAGGATCCGTAAGGTCAAACCCTGCCTCGGCCGCCGAAACCTCGAACATGAAGCTGTTCTCGGCATGCTCCAGACGCTCACGGAATTGTTCCGCTCCCATATTACGGATGAATTCATCCGGATCCTTATACGGGTCAAGATGCAGCACCCTGGCCGATATGCCTGCCCTGCGGACCATCGGGATCGCCCGGAGCGCCGCTTTTACGCCGGCTCCGTCACTGTCGTAGCTGAGTATCACCTGATCCGTATATCTTCGGAGCAGAGC
>CADCOP010000441.1 GCA_902803065.1 uncultured Lachnospiraceae bacterium
CTGCTGCATGAGAAGATCAGCCGCAGACGCCTTCTGGGGATCGGGATCATGCTGATCGGAATACTGATTTTTACATTATAACAGTGAGGTACTATTCATGATCAATTTTAATCAGCCGCCTTTTGTCGGGAAGGAACTTGAATATATTAAAGCAGCCGTGGATAACGGTCAGCTTTGCGGTGACGGCAAATTTACCAAAATGTGCGCGCAGTGGATGAGGGAAAAGTTCAATGTGAAGCATGTCCTTCTGACGACGTCCTGTACCCACGCCCTGGAGATGGCCGCGTATCTGTGCGACCTTGAACCCGGCGATGAGGTTATCATGCCTTCCTATACATTTGTTTCCACGGCGGACGCATTTGTGCTGCGCGGAGCCAGGATCGTTTTTGTCGATGTGCATCCGGAAACCATGAACATTGATGAGACGAAGATCGAAGCTGCCATCACGGACAGAACAAAGGTGATCGTTCCGGTCCATTACGCAGGCGTTGCCTGTGCCATGGATGAGATCATGGATATTGCAAGACGCCATCACCTGAAGGTCGTGGAGGACGCGGCGCAGGGAGTGAACGCGTATTACAAGGGAAAAGCCCTCGGCACCATCGGCGATTTCGGGTGCTACAGTTTTCATGAGACCAAGAATTATACCATGGGCGAAGGCGGAGCTCTTGTTTTCAACAATGATGAATATCTGGAAAGAGCAGAGATCCTTCGTGAAAAAGGAACGGACCGGAGCAAATTTTTCCGCGGCCAGGTCGATAAGTATACCTGGGTCAATTACGGTTCTTCCTATCTGCCCAGTGAGATGAACGCGGCTTACCTGTATGCCGAGCTCGAGGAGGCTGAGAAGATCGACGAGAAGAGGCACGCTGTATATGACCTGTATCACAGCATGCTGCGTCCCCTCGCGGAGGCAGGCTTCATAGAGCAGCCGTATGTACCTGAGTACGCGGACCATAATGCCCATATGTACTTTATCAAGATGCCGGATCTTGAGAAGAGAACAGCTCTCATCCGGTACCTCAGGGAAAAGGGCGTGATGAGCGTGTTCCATTACATTCCTCTGCACAGCTCCACGGCCGGAATGAAATTCGGCCGGTTTGTGGGCGAGGATGTATATACCACAAAAGAGAGCGAACGGCTGATGCGTCTGCCGATGTTCTACAACCTTCCGATGGAGGATGCCAGATACGTGGCAGAATGCATTCTGGCATATCCTGAGTTCAGAGCCTGATGGCCGGCACAGGAAGGCTGGTGCATTTTCTGAAAAAGATCCGGCCGTACAATATAGTGAAGGGCCTGCGGTATCTGAAGCATTTCGGACCGAAGGAATTCCTGGTCCGCCTGCAGGAACGGATGGAACCGGAGGATATTCCGTACGGGCCCTGGTATGAGCATTACAGGCCCTCGAAGGAAGAACTCGCGCGGCAGGAAAAGAGGAACTGGAAGGAAAAAACTCTTTTTTCCATAGTGGTTCCCGTATACCGTACGCCAGAAACCTTTCTCCGGGAAATGGCAGATTCTGTCCTTGCGCAGACGTATCCGTTCTGGGAACTGTGCATCGTAAATGCGGACCCGCAGGATGAAGCTGTCTCGCGTGTGCTTGCGGAGTACGCAGAAAAGGATGAGAGGATCCGCGTCAGGGATCTTGAGAAAAACGCGGGCATTGCGGAAAACACGAACGAAGGAATCCGGATGGCAGGAGGAGAATGGATCTGCTTTCTGGATCATGATGATGTTCTTTCACCTGCGGCTCTGTGGAAATTCGCGGAGCACCTTGAAAAGCATCCGGAGACGGACCTGCTCTACTCCGATGAAGACAAGATCGCCGGCAGTACCGGCGAGCATTTTCAGCCGCACCTGAAACCGGACTTCAATCCGGATCTTCTGCGGTCCAATAATTATATATGTCATTTTCTGGCGATCCGGAGAAGCCTTCTCGAAAAAACAGGTCTTCTGGACAGCCGGTATGACGGAGCCCAGGATTATGACCTGATTCTTCGCTGCTCTGAGAAAGCGCACAGGGTGGGACATGTGCCGGAGATCCTCTATCACTGGCGCACGCATGAGGCATCGACTGCGGATAATCCTGTCAGTAAAATGTATGCCTATGAGGCGGGAGCAGGGGCGATCCGCGCGCATCTTTCCAGATGCGGCCTGAAAGGGACGGTCGAACTGAAAAAGGATCCCGGCTTTTACCGGGTCATTTATCCGGTGAGCGGCGAGCCGCTCGTATCCATCATCATTCCGAACAGAGATGAAGCAGAAACGCTGCGCAAATGCATCTCCTCGGTCAGGGAGAAAAGCACATACCGCAGGTATGAGATTCTGATCATTGAAAATAACAGCGTTCAGGCGGAAACATTCGAACTCTACAGAGAACTTGCTAAGCTTGAAAACGTCCGGATCCTGCGCTGGAAAAAGGAATTTAACTATTCAGCGATCAATAATTTCGCGGCTGCAAGGGCAAAGGGAGAGTACCTGCTTTTCCTGAACAACGATACCGAAGTGATCACGCCCGGATGGATCGAAGAGATGCTCGGGACATGCCAGAGACCAGATACCGGTGCGGTTGGCGTCTGCCTGTATTATCCGGATGACACGATACAGCATGCGGGAGTTGTGATCGGGATCGGTGCCAGGTCCGGAGGCGTTGCGGGGAGCATGTTTGCCGGCATGAAGCGCCGGTTTTCCGGCTATATGCACAAAGCCCGGCTCATGCAGGATCTTTCAGCGGTTACGGCTGCGTGCATGCTTGTAAAGCGCAGCGTATTTGAGGCTGCCGGCGGGTTTGATGAAAAGCTTGCTGTGGCATTTAATGACGTTGATCTGTGCCTGCGCATCCGGGAGGCCGGTTACCTGATCGTTTACGATCCGTACGCGGAGCTGTACCATTACGAATCAAAGAGCCGCGGAAGTGAAGATACAAAGGAGAAGGTACGCAGGTTCCAGGGGGAACTGGAACATATGCGGAGCCGCCATACGGATATCCTCCGGCATGGGGACCCGTATTATAATAAGAATCTGTCTCTCAGCCACTGGAATTATTCGCTGAGAGAAGGAGCGAGGATGGAATGAACCGTGCTGCAGTGATCATACCTAATCTGAACGGGATAGCATATATCAGGGGATGTCTTGATTCTCTGGCGGAGCAGTCCTGCAGGGATTTCGAGACAGTGGTCATCGACAACGGATCAGAAGACGGAAGCGCTCAGGTCATTGAGGAGGAATACCCCTGGGTAAAGCTGAAAAAGCTTTCCCGCAACACGGGCTTCTGCCATGCAGTGAACCTCGGGATCCGCATGAGTGACGCGCCGGTCGTGATCCTTCTGAATAATGATACGGTCTGCAGGCCTGATTTTGTCAGGGAACTGCTCTCCGGCATCGAGCGGCATCCGAAGGCGTTTTCCTGCTGCAGCAGCATGCGCCGTCTTGACAAGCCGGATCTTCTGGATGACGCGGGAGACTATTACTGCGTCCTTGGCTGGGCATTTGCCGCCGGAAAGGACCGGGAAGCCTCACTTTACGCGAAAGAGAGAAAGGTCTTTGCCTCCTGCGGAGGGGCCTCTGCCTACAGAAGAGACTATCTTGAAAAAACAGGGCTTTTCGATGAAAAGCATTTTGCCTATCTCGAAGACATTGACATCGGCTACAGGGCGAGGATCCTGGGATACGAAAACTGGTATATCCCGTCTGCTCAGGTACTGCATGCCGGCAGCGCTTCGAGCGGTTCGCGGTATAACCGGTTCAAGGTGCTGCACACGTCAAGGAACAGCATTTATCTGATCTATAAGAACATGCCGCTGCCGCAGATTCTTCTCAACTTTCCGTTTCTGCTGGCAGGATGGCTCATCAAGGCGGTATTTTTTGCCCGCCGGGGTTATCTGAGAGAGTACATGAGGGGAAGCGCTGCAGGTCTTTCTTACTGCAGGCGCGAAAAAAAGGTGAAGTTTGAGAGGCGAAACCTGATTCATTATGGTACAATTCAGGCTGAGCTGTGGCTGAACCTTTTCAGGAGATTCGTTTCCTGAAAAAGATCGGGGAGAGCATTTTGATCAAAGATAATCAGAAACACTTCAACAGGCTGCATGTAGTTCTGGATGCGCTTGTGATCATCATTTCCTATTTTTGCGCCTTCTACATTCAGTTCCATCTGATCGTCAAGCAGAAGGTGGGAATGCTTCCGGTACAGACGTATATGTCTGCACTGTTTTTTGTCGTCCCCGTTTTTCTGTTCCTCTACTATATGTTCAACCTGTATACGCCAAAGCGCGTACAGGGACGCCGCCTTGAGGCAAGCAATGTTTTTGTCGCGAACGTGACAGGCATGCTTCTGTTCTTCTTCATGCTCTATATGGTCCGTGAGATGAACTTCTCCAGGCAGATGATCGGTATCTTTATCGGTATCAATATCGTCCTGACAGTCGTGGAACGCAACCTGATCAGGCAGTTCCTGATGAAGCTGCGGAAAAGCGGCATGAACCAGAAACACATGATCCTTGTCGGATACAGCAAGGCTGCGGAAGAGTTTATCGACCGTGTGAAAGAGAACCCTCAGTGGGGCTATAAGATCAACGGTATCCTCGATGACATGCGGGCTGTCGGAACCGATTACAGAGGGATCAGCATCATCGGAAGCATTTCGGATCTTGAAAATATCCTGGCGGAGAACATGCAGGATGAGATCGCCATTACGCTCAGCCTGAGCGAATATTATAAGCTGAAGCCGATCGTGGCAGCCTGTGAGAAATCAGGCGTACATACGAAGTTTATCCCGGACTACATCAATATTATTCCGACAAGGCCGTATACCGAGGATCTTCTGGGACTGCCTGTTGTCAATATCCGGAATGTGCCGCTGACCGATACATTCAACATGTTCATCAAGAGGATCGCCGACGTAGCCGGATCGCTTGTATGCATCGTGCTGTTTTCACCGGTGATGCTCATCACGGCCCTGCTGGTCAAGATCACGTCCCCGGGACCGCTGATCTTTTCGCAGATCCGTGTCGGTCTTCACAACAAGACATTTAAGATGTACAAGTTCCGCTCGATGGAAGTGCAGACAGAGAAGGAAGAGAAGAAGGGCTGGACCACACGCAATGACCCGCGGGTCACAAAGGTAGGGCGCTTTATCAGGAGCACGAGCATCGATGAGCTTCCGCAGCTGTTCAACGTGCTGAAGGGAGACATGAGCCTGGTCGGACCGCGGCCGGAGAGGCCGCAGTACGTGGAGAAGTTCCGTGAGGAGATACCGCGTTACATGATCAAGCACCAGGTGCGTCCGGGAATGACCGGATGGGCACAGGTCAACGGATACAGGGGAAATACTTCCATCCGGAAGAGAATCGAGTATGACCTGTACTATATTGAAAACTGGACGGTGGGACTCGACGTAAAGATACTGGTTCTCACGGTCTTTAAGGGGTTTATCAATAAAAACGCATATTAAACACATTGCAGGGGAGAATAATTCAGATATGGATGATAAACGAACAGGGAGCAGATACAGCTCTCAGGGGGAATGGCAGGAGATCGGGAACGCCCGCAGAACTTCCGGGCGCGGCGCAAATGCCGGAAGACGATCCTCCGTCAGACCCTCCGGAAGAGGGGATGGCAGCACCGGAAGGCCGAACGGCGGGAGAAGGTATCAGGAGCCCCGGCGCGGCAGGGAGAATACGGGAAGAAAGAAAAAAGGGCATGCAGGCCTGATCGTTCTTCTGGTCCTCCTGATCCTTGCAGCAGCGGCAGGGCTGTTTGTGCTGGTCATGCTCGGGCGCATGGGCCATGAGACTATCAGCGGCCTTACGTTTAACGGCGGAGTCAGTCACAGCGGGTACAAAAACTACGTCCTGTACGGCGTGGATGCCCGCGACAATTCACTTACGAGGGACTGCCACAGCGATACGATCATGATCTGCAGCCTGAATAAAAGAACAAAGGAAGTTCGCCTTGTATCTGTCTACAGGGATACATATCTTGACAATACGAACGGTGAATACCGCAAGGCGACAGAGTGCTATTTCTTCGGAGGCCCGGAGCGCTCGATCAGCATGCTGAACAAGAACCTGGACCTCGATATCACGGATTATGTATCTGTCAATTTCGGGGCGGTCGTTACGCTGATCGATCTTCTGGGAGGCATTGACCTCGAGATCACTCCGGAGGAAATGGAATACATTAACGGATACTGCGTGGAAAACCAGCAGGTGACCGGCGTCTCCTATACGCCGCTGTCAAGTTCAGGCTATGTTCATCTGGACGGGATCCAGGCGCTTGCCTACTGCAGGATCCGCTATACGGAAGGCTGGGATTACAAGCGTACGGAGAGGCAGAGAACGGTTCTTATGCTGGCCTACCAGAAGGCAAAGCAGCAGGGCCCCGGAGCGCTGGTCTCGATCGCGAACGCCATGCTGCCTGAAATATCCACGAGCATGAATCCCGCGGAGATCATCTCCCTTGTGTCCGCGATCGGCAGTTATTCGCTTGGCGATGAAAGCGGGTTCCCGTTTGAGAAGACGGCTATGGTCGTTGAAGGAAGCGACGTGGTCGTCCCGGCCACGCTCGCATCCAATGTCTCAGAGCTGCATTCGTTCCTGTACGGCGACAGCGGATACACACCGACCGATACGGTTCAGGAGATCAGCAGCTACATCAGCAGCGTGAGCGGCGTATACTGAAACAGGATAAAAATATGAAAGTAATATCGCCTTTTACGGTCAGCGTAGTCATTCCGACATACCGGCCGGGAGAAGAATTTGAAAAGCTGATCGAGCGGCTTATGCAGCAGAGCCTTCTGCCGGATGAGATCCTCATCGTGAACACGGACCGGGAACAGTTCGCGTTTCCTGAGGAAAAGCTTCCCGGCAGATCCAGAGTCATCCACATAGCTCCGGAGGAATTTGACCACGGAGGCACGCGGGCCATGGCTGTGGAGAAAACGTCCGGGGATATCATCGTCTTCATGACGCAGGACGCTGTCCCCGCGGACAGAAAGATGCTTGAGTATCTGACCGAATGTTTTGAGGACCCGCTGGTCGGCGCGGCATACGCAAGACAGATCCCGAAGAAAGGCTGCAGCGCGCTGGAACTGTATACAAGAAAGTATAATTACGGTCTGGAGAGCTATGTGAGGTCTGCGGAGGATATCCCGGTATATGGGATCCGTACGTTTTTCTGCTCCGACGTCTGCGCTGCATGGAGGCGCAGCGCGTATGAAGACGCAGGCGGTTTTGAGACGCGCACGCTGTTCAATGAGGACATGATCCTTGCGGGACATCTGCTGCAGAAGAACTGGAAGATCGCTTACTGTTCCATGGCAAGAGTCATTCATTCGCACAACTATACAGGCATACAGCAGCTGAGGCGGAATTTTGACCTTGGCGTATCACAGGCGCAGCACGAGGATGTATTCGGCAATGTGCGCAGTGAGGGAGAGGGCATCCGCCTTGTGAGAAAGACAGCCGCATGGCTGATCCTTCATGGCAGGATACATCTCCTGCCGGAGCTGATATGGCAGAGCGGCTGCAAATTCGCGGGCTACAGGCTTGGAAAGGCCTACCGGAAGATTCCCGCCCCTGTTATAAGGCGCCTGACTTCAAACAGGGCCTGGTGGAAGAAAAACGGCGCACAGGGAACCGAAGAGGAGAAAACGGTAAAAGAATAAAG
>CADCOP010000442.1 GCA_902803065.1 uncultured Lachnospiraceae bacterium
GGATATCGCGAAAAACAGCCATAAAATAAGGAGGATAGACGTATGAAAGCAAATCTGAAACATCTGATGTGTGCTCTCGCTGTAACAAGTCTGGCCTGCTGCATCCCGGCATCTGCTGAGGAAGTAAGCGGAACTTTTACCGGTGTTGGCCAGGGCTTTGAGGGTGAGGTTTCTGTCACTCTGACACTGGAAAACGGCGCGCTTACCGGCGCTGAGATCGTTGGCGACAAAGAGACCCCGACCGTTGGCGGCGAAGCTATCAAGTTCATCCAGGAAAAAATGGTTGAAAATCAGACAGTTAATGTTGACGGTGTATCCGGAGCTACCTACACCAGCACAGGCGTAGCTGAGGCTGTTGAAGCAGCGCTTCAGGAAGCCGGTCTTACAAGAGAAGATTTCCCGGAGATCGCAAAAGAAGGTCAGGAACTGTATGAGGAGACAACGCTTCTGATCATCGGCGGCGGCGGAGCTGGCCTGACAGCAGGCAACAGCGCTCTGGAAGCCGGCATTGAAGATGTTACCATTCTTGAGAAGATGCCTTACACCGGCGGAGCAACAGCTAACGCAGGCGGTGTGGACGGCGGTATGTCCAAGCTGCAGGCAGAGCTGGGCCTGGAGGGCGACTCCTATGACCAGATCTACGAAGATATCATGGCATCCGGTGAGTCTCATGATGAAGAGCTTGTCCGCCTGTTTGCTGACAACATGGGATCCACTCTTGACTGGATGATCGAGGAAGAGAACCTTCCCTTTACTGACCGTTACGCCAGCGATTTCCCGGAGCACACAGTGCAGCGTTTCTTCGTATGCGAAGGCGGCATGGGCAACGCTATGAGCCTGCTGACACAGAACTTCATCGACAAGGGCGGCAACCTGGTGTACAACACCCGCGCGACCGAGCTTGAGACAGATGAGAACGGTGCTGTTGTCGGCGCTGTTGCTGAAGATGTAGACGGAAATATCATTCATTATGCTGCAAAGGCAGTTGTGATCGCTACCGGCGGTTATGGCGCAAACCAGGAGATGATCTCCGAGAATCCGGGCGACCTTGCTTACGCTGTATTCTACGGCGTGAAGTCCTCCATGGGTGACGGCCAGGCAATGGGCCAGAAGGTTAACGCAAAGATGCTCAACCTCGGCTACGCCAAGATGTATCCGAACGGCATTTCCCAGCCGGGAACAAACGACGGCAAAGCAACACCGATGCCGACTCTGACAACAGTTAATACGACAGGCGCTATCTTCGTCAACAAGGACGGCGACCGCTTCATCAACGAGACACTGGCATTTGCCGAGATCAAAGACGCAACGACACAGCAGCCGGATAAGATCATGTATCTGCTGATGGACCAGGCCGGTTACGACACCTGGTCAGAGATGGTCTCCACAAATACATCTCCGGTCGGCAACATCACCATGGAAGACCAGGAAAAGTATTTCGACGAGGATTCCGACCAGCCGATGTTCTCCAGAGGAACACTGGAAGAGGTTGCGGAAGACGCAGGAATTGACGCGGAAGAGCTCAAGGCAACCGTCGAGGCATGGAACGAAGAAGTGGCAAACGGATCCGACGAAGAATTCGGACGTACAGCCCTCTTTGAGCTGGATACCGAAGGAACACTCTACCTGATCGAGCAGAAGCTTCGCTTCGCAACAACACTGGGCGGCTTCGACGTCACAGGCAACTTCGAGTGCCAGACAGAAGACGGCGAGATCATCCCGGGCCTCTACGCAGTAGGCGAAGTCGTCGGCGGCCCGAACGGAACAGAAGCAATCCCCGGATCCATGGCAGCATGGGCAGTAACCTCCGGCCATCTGTGCGGCGAATATCTGGGCGAGCAGCTGGCAGGCTGAGTCAGCGGTGAGCCGGCGGGACGGATCTCAGATCCCTTCTGCTGACTGAATAAAAAGCAAATAAATGGGCTGCTGCATCATGCATGGATGCAGCAGCCCTGCTTTATGTTATGGATGGATTGAAGGGAGACGGAGAAGCGTCCCCTGTCTCTTATTTCAGGAAACCTGCGTTTACCCATCCGACGGTATCGTACTTTGTGCTGTAAACCAGTGCGTAGCTTCCGTCGAAGCTTCCCTGGATTCTGACTGTATCGCCGGTGTAGAGCTTGCCGATCGCGTTGGCTGCGTCGAAAGAAGCTGCGCTGCGAAGTGCCAGGTAACCGTCGGTAACAACGACTGTCTTTGTCTCGCCGATGCAGTTATTGCTCATGTTCCTTGCGGACTGACTCCAGTTGGTATCAAAGTAGTTCTTTGTGGAAGATGCTGTGCTGGCTGCCGGTGCTGTATTGGAAGCCGGAGCGGCTTTCTTTGCTGTGTAGGAGTCGGCCAGGTTTCCGCCGTGGATGTATCCGACGGTGCCGTTGTAGCGGATCAGGTTCCAGCCGTTCTTAAGATCCAGGACTTCAACCTGCGCGCCAGCCGGAACAGAACCGATGATCGTGGAAGTCGTGCTTGCTCCGTTTCTGAAGTTCATGTCATTCTGTACGAACTGAGTTGCTGCCATAGCTGACAGGGATGCCGCGAATACACTGACTGTCATAACTGCGCCGATAACGAGAGCTTTCATAGATTTCATCATTTTTATATCCTCCTGAGTGATAATCATTTTAATATTTTGGTGTGCGGCTTTTTGTTCAGCCGCTGTTGTTTTCCTTTGATGAGCCTATCTTAGCAGATCGTTTATCACAGTATTATCACAGCAGATCAGGAAGAGAAAACAGCCCATTTCTACGGGGCGGGGCCTTGATGCGCTTGTGCCGTTGCAGGAAAGATCATATAAAAAAATCAGGCGGGGGGATCAGTGGTCTCGAACCGTTCCCTGATCGGATTGACCGGACAGCAGGATTTTTTCAATATCGGAGATGTTTTCCGCAAAGCTGATCCCCCGGAGCTTTTCCTCGGAAGACAGATCCATTCGAACCATGTGGTACAGAAGATCCCGCAGGCTGTTATAATATCCGTTCAGGTTATAGATGATGCACGGACATTTCAGGAAACCCAGGGCAGACTGCGACATGACTTCCGCGATTTCCTCCAGGGTGCCGGTTCCGCCGGGAAAAGCGATAAAGGCATCACCCAGTTCAATCATTTTTGCTTTGCGTTCGGACATATTCTGCGTTACGATCAGCTCCGAGACAGCGTCATACTCGAAACCCATATCGATAAAGAACTGCGGTTCGACTCCGATCACTCTGCCTCCGGCAAGGAGAGTGCTTTCAGCCAGTTCTCCCATCAGGCCGCACTTCGATCCGCCATAAATGAGCGTGTTGTTATGCCCGCCGATCCATGTTCCAAGTTCACGGGCTGCTTTTTTGAGGTCCGGATCTCTGCCTTCGTTAGCTCCAAGGTATACTGTAATGTTCATAGCTGCCGCCTTTCCCAATCAATCAATGCGTTTCACGGATCGGACCGTAAATACGTTTCCGGTCTGATCTGATGTCTGATCTGATGTCTGATCTGATGTCTGATCGTAATCTTACCACAATCTCCCTGACAATTCTATTTACAGCTGTTGGCAGAATATATATGACTGCTTGCAAACGCGGAAAATTTAAATTATTCTAGAAAGCAGGAATACTGGCTCAATATCGCCGGGAGGTCATCACCTTCCGGCCGGGCGCATCCTGTGCCGCATGGTTTCTCAGACGGAAAACGTCATATGGCGGCCGTCCGGATGGTGAACCGGTCGGAAGGCTTGCTGCCCAGGAGATTTCTGCTATGGTTGTATTAAAGGGAGACTCAGAACGGAGACACAGAAAC
>CADCOP010000443.1 GCA_902803065.1 uncultured Lachnospiraceae bacterium
CCTCCCTTTTCACATATGTCAGTTCCACATCATACCCAAGAGCCTCCATCATGGAAACGAAGGTCTTGTTGACCACCTTATCGCCGCCGTTTACAATGCGGCTGACATAGGACGGAGTTGTGCCAACGATCTCTGCCACCTTCGCCTGCGTAGTGTTGCCCTCGATGCATTTGACTTTGACGTCCAGTTCAATATTATTTTTCAGCATAATCAGCCCTCTGTATAAATCAACACTTGTTTCACAATCTGTGAAATTTATTGTATCACATAATTATGAATAAATCTACCATCCAAACGAAAAAACACCCCGCCGGAGCGAGGTGCCTCATGTCTGTATTCTGTTATGCGTCCACATCAATCTCAAGCCCTGATTTGAACTCTACGGTCAGCTTCTCATCATAGACTGTGATTTTCTCAATCAGCCTTCTGACAAGAGTTTCGGAGTATTCCGTTATTTCCGTTGTCTGTTCATCAAGGAAGGCAACCAGGTCATTTACTTTGTCCCGCAGCCCCTGTCTTGCAGCCGCATCCGCAAGGATAGCCTGTCGCTCTTCACGCAGGCTGATGATATCCGGATTATAGGGAATAGAATCATGAACCTCCATTATTCGAGGATCGCTTCACCATCGACTTCAAATCCAGAGTCACAATTGACATCGAAGCATAAAAGAAGGCTCCCCGCCGCCGATGATGGCAGTGTGGGAGCCTTGATCCATCTTTACTAACCTGAATTTGGTTTATTCTTTCGGCTGGAGCTGCCCGTAGTAGTAGCTTGCCGTCGCTCCACCATCAGCGAGGAAGGTTGAGTCGGTTATTTGTCATACAGTTATTACTATCGTATAGATACCTACCGGTGACGCTTTCCCGGTTGGAGGAAATCTCATCCGGCGTCCCGGCTGCAACGACTCTGCCCCCATGCACGCCGCCGCCCGGTCCCATGTCAATGATGTAATCCGCATTCTTAATGACATCCAGATCATGTTCGATCACAATGACGGTTGCACCGCTATCGATCAGGCTCTGAAATACCGAAAGAAGGGTCTCAACATCCAGCGGGTGCAGTCCGATGGTCGGCTCGTCAAAAACAAAAATCGAATCGGACTGGCCTTTTCCCATCTCACTGGCCAGTTTTAGCCGCTGCGCCTCGCCGCCGGACAGGCTCGGTGTCTCCTCACCAAGGGTAAGATAACCGAGTCCCAGATCATGCAGCACCTTAAGTCTTCGCTCCACGAGCGGAAGATCCGCACAGGCTTTCAGCGCTTCATCCACGCTCATGTCCATCATTTCCGGAAGCGTATAACCGGTATCTGCTTTTTTGGGGATCCTGCGGATCAGGCTTGCATCTTTTGCGTAACGGGAACCGCCGCAGTCCGGGCAGGGGATGTCCACATCCGGCAAAAACTGCACATCCAGACTGATCGTTCCCGTACCGTCACAGGTCGGGCAGCGGAGCTTTCCGGTATTGTAGGAGAAGTCGCCCGCCTTGTAACCCTTTGCTTTGGCATCCGCGCTTCTTGCATATATCTTTCGCAGCTCGTCATGAATATCCGCGTAAGTGGCTACTGTGGAACGGACGTTAATCCCGATCGGCGTAGCATCAATCAGCTTGACCTGACGTATCCCGTCAGCCAAGACGCCCTTCACATGCTCCGGGAGTTTATCCCCTTTGATCTCTGCCGAAAGCGCCGGGATCAGGCTCTCCAAAACCATTGTTGTTTTGCCGGAGCCCGAGACACCGGTCACGGCGATCAGTCTTCCTTTGGGAAAATCCACCTCAAGCGGCTGCACGGTGTGGATCTTGGATGTGGATAGATGTACCCTGCCAAGAGAGAACAGTTCCTCGGACGGAATCCTGTGCCCTCTGTCAATCACTCGTTTCCCGGACAAAAAGCCACCGATACGGGAATCTTTATTTTTCTCTATTTCAGGAACACTGCCCTGTGCTATGACGGTTCCGCCGCCCGCGCCGGCCTCCGGTCCCATCTCGATCAGCCAGTCCGCTTCTTTCAGAACGTTGGTATCATGGTCGACCAAAGCGACCGTATTCCCATCCGCAATGAGATCGCGCATCACGCCCACGAGTCCCTCCATATTCGCAGGATGTAAACCGATGGATGGTTTGTCCAGGACATAGAGAACACCCGTCGTACGGTTTCGCACTGCACGGGCAAGCTGCATCCGCTGGCGCTCTCCTGTCGAAAGTGTA
>CADCOP010000444.1 GCA_902803065.1 uncultured Lachnospiraceae bacterium
AAGCTCGGCGGCGGCATCGGCACCGCACTTGCCGGATGGCTTCTGGCATTAAGCGGATATGTTGGCGGTGCTGCCGAACAGACAGCATCCACCATGAACATGCTCCATGTCATGTACCTGTGGATGCCGATGATCTTCAACCTTCTCATCACTCTGATCCTGACACAGCTTAATGTGGAAAAGGCTAATGAGGAACTGAGAAAACAGCGGTAAATACTTTACCGTGATATACTCCTGTGGTTTTTGCCGGACCCGGAAAAACGCGGGGCGCCCCTGATGGGGCTGCCCCGCGTTTTATTAGTTTTCAATTAATTGCCGATTAGTTACCGATTAGTTACCGGTATCGCCAGACGTTCAGATCATTGTTCAGATCATTCTCCAGATCATTCTCCAAGCGCGTATGCGGCTGCACTTGCGCCTGCTTCACGTCCGAACAGTACAGCTTCGCCCAGCGCAAGTCCGGAAGACGGGTACTTCTTCGGGAAGAATTCACCGTTGGCTACTTCGCCTGCGGCATACAGGCCGGGAATGACTTCCTCATCAGCCGTGACGACTTCACCGGTAATATTTGTATTCAGTCCGCCGAATGTGCCAAGGATGGCTTTTCTGCACTGCATTGCGTAGAACGGGCCATTCTTGATGGGCAGCATGGTGGCCGTGTCACGTCCGAACTCCTCGTCCACGCCAGCCTCGATGGCTGCATTATAGTTCGCAACTGTCTCTGTCAGGTTGTCCAGGCCAACTGTATCAGCAAGCTCTTCCAGGGTATCTGCCTTATAAGCAACTCCCACTTCGACTGCCTGCTCCAGCGTGTTCAGGGTATCGCTGACATTGTTGACAAGGTCTTTGGTCTCTTTATCGCCGCTGTCGAAAATGAAATAGAACAAGTCGCTTCCGTCGGTCTGCATCTCGTCATAAACAAACGGATAATCCAGGCTCTCATCACCAAAACGTGAACCCTTTTCATTGACGATCAGGTTTGCCGCGCCATAGATGGGCGCGCCGATGGCGGTAGACTGGTCATATACCGGAGTGACAACCTTCCATCCGATGAAACCGCCTTTGAATACGGTACCTGCGCCGATATCCGTTGCCATAACGATACCGTCGCCGGTTGATCCGGGAGATGTGACCGGCCATACATCTGCTGCATCCGGCGCGTATTCTGCTCTCATGTCAGCATTCCACCCGTAGCCGCCGGTCGCAATAACAACAGCTTTTGCATTTACCGTGACCGCTGCGCCATGATCCTCCGCATTGACGCCGACAACCGCGCCGTTTTCATCCTGGATCAGGCTGACTGCAGGTGTTTCAGTCAGGATCTCAACGCCGTTTTTCTTTGCTTCCTCTACCAGGACCGGAATCAGCTCACGGCCGCTGCCTGCGGGCATATGCGCGCGCGGAGTGGTGGTGGTTCCCTGGATGAGAACCAGCTCGGGCAGATAACTTACGCCAAGGTCCAGATACATATCCAGGACCTCATTGATATGGTCCGCATAGTAGTTGTTCCACTCTTCATCAGCAATGCCTTCGCTTCTTTCCTTCAGGTATTCCTTCAGGGCTTCAGGACTGTCCTCAATTCCCGCTTCTTCCTGCACTTTGGAACCGCCAACCACCAGCATGGCGCTGGAAGTAAGAGTAGAACCACCCAGACGGGCAAGTTTTTCCAGTACAACCACGTCAGCGCCCTGGGAGGAAGCCTGGATAGCTGCCATAAGGCCGGCACCGCCGGATCCGATCACAACAACGTCCGTATCAATGGTGCGTTCCTCTCCCGTCTTCTCCGGAATTTCCACATCTTTTAGAGCTGAGACATCTCCGCCTGCCTGTTCCAGAGCATCGGTGATGGCTGTCAGGAAACCGGCACGGCTCAGTGTGCAGCCGCTGACCGTATCCACATCCAAAGACTGAAATTCCAGAACTTCCGCTTTGATCCGCTCAAAAGCAACCTCTCCCATGTAAACGGATTCTGCCGATTCCACACAGGTAATGTCATCAATCGTTTCCTCCGAGACCGTCACCTCCACAGTGACCGGTCCACCATGGCCTGTTCCGGTGCCAGTGTAAGTGCCCGGCGTATAAGCCTGGGCTGTTACAGTCATTCCGGTTATTGCGGCAAGAACTGCCAACATACACGCTTTCTTCATTGTTCCTTTCTCCTTTTTGAGATTGTATCGTTGATAGTTAGTCTCATTTTACAAATACCGGTTTCGTAAGGCAAGAAACAGATTGGCAAATAAGTTTCACAAACTTCAGCACCTGTAAACCCTGATCCCAAAGGGCTCCGGCATTTGTCGCCCGCTGACCTGCCACAGACCGGTAATTCCCGATTGAACAAAATCGCTGCGCGATGGCCTGCCAGGGCTGTGGCGCAGTTTTACTTTATTGACAAATAAAAAGCAGTGGAAATA
>CADCOP010000445.1 GCA_902803065.1 uncultured Lachnospiraceae bacterium
GAACTTGGTCTCAACCTTCCCGACATCGACATGTTCGAGATCAATGAAGCTTTCGCAAGCCAGGCGTTTGCCGTAGCAAGAGATCTGAATCTTGACATGGATAAGGTAAACATCTATGGCGGCGGCATTTCCATCGGACATCCGCTTGGTGCTACCGGTGCCATCCTCACTGTAAAGGTTCTCTATGAGCTGGCCCGGACAGATAAAAAAGACGCCATGATCAGCATGTGCATCGGCGGCGGTCAGGGTATGAGCATGTATTTCACAAAATGTGAATAATTGCGGTAAGAGAACAAAAGCCAACCAAAAAATGAGATTATAAGCAGCTGAAGAACAAAGGCCGTAAAAAGAACGGGGCTGGCGCAGATCCTAATGCGTCAGCTCCGTTCTTTTTACACCCGGGCATCGAGCAGGCGCCCGGCATTTTTTTCAAGTATCAGCTCTATTTCGTCTTCCGTAAGGGGAAGTGAGCGGATGAACTGAAGGCACTCTTTCTGGTCTGACCAGGGGCTGTCCGTGCCGAACAGAATCCTCTCCGCCCCGAATGACCGGATCAGAGCGGCAAAACCTTCCCGATCCATCATGTCAAGCTCCTCCTCTTTCCAGTAGCCGTCCGGGAGTGGATTCATCCGTCCTCCCGAAAAGGCGGTATCCAGGTACACACCGGTATCAGCCAGATAATATGGCACCTCATCCCAGTTGTTCCATCCTCCCATATGCGCAAGGATAAACGGAAAATCGCCGATCTCGTCCACAACATGGCGGCACATACGGGGAGAACAGTTCACCGCGCCGGGATATCCCACATCCAGGCCGGCATGCGTGATCACGATAAGACCAAGCTGCGCTGCCCTGTCGATGATCCGGAGAAACCGGATATCATCAATATCCGTCCCCTGATATACCGGATGGATCTTGATTCCTTTCAGTCCAAGGGCGGCTATGCGCGACAGTTCCTCGTGATATCCTTCGTAATCCGGATGGATGCATCCAAAAGAAAAAACACCTGTCTCCGATGCCCTCTCGTTGACCGCCACAGCGGCGTTGTTGAGCTTTTCCACCTGCCTCGCTGCCGTAGCCACGGGCAGGACGATGCTGCGGCCGATTCCCGCCTCTTTCATGGACCGCCGCAGCGCGCTGTTTGTCGCGTCCAGAAACGGCCTTATATGCGCCTTCTGACTCAGCTCTTCCAGAGCCCTGCCGGCAATCTTATCGGGAAATGTGTGCGTATGTATATCTGTGATCATGAATCCGCTCCTGCTGCATAACGAACCGGACGCCGGGGCAGTCCTTACCCCGGCGCTCAGGCTGCTTATTTTTCATCTTCCAGCGCTCTTCTGCGCGGTACAAGTACTTTCGTATCATAGCACGCAAACGATTCTTCGACCACCTTTTTATTCGGTTTCGGCGTAACGAGCGAGACCACCGGGACAATGATCAGGCCTGCGATCATGCAGAAAGCACCTGCATTGATCGGAGACTGCAGCATTGCCGGGAAGCTGGAACGCACCAGCATGTTGGCAAGCATGACCACAGTCGAGAAGATAAAGCTGCACCAGACCGCGATCGCCGAAGCACCCTTCCAGTACAGCCCATAAAGGAACGGCGCAAGGAAGGCTCCTGCCAGAGCTCCCCAGGAAATACCCATCAGCTGAGCGATGAATGTTACGTTGGAACGGTACTGGATAATAGCGATCACAACGGAGATCGCGACAAAAACAACGATCAGGCACCGCATGATAAATACCTGCTTTTTCTCATCCATCTCCTTGACGAACCGTCCCTTAAGCAGATCCAGCGTCAGCGTTGAGCTGGATGTCAGGACCAGGGATGAAAGCGTGGACATGGACGCAGACAGCACCAGGATCACGACGACGGCAATCAGGATGTCCGGCAGCCCTGAAAGCATGGCCGGGACCACAGAGTCAAATCCGTTGGCTGCGATATCGATCCTGTCAGAGAAAAGCCTGCCGAAACCTCCAAGGAAGTAACAGCCTCCGGCGACGATCAGCGCAAAAAATGTCGAGACTACCGTACCCGTAGATATCGATTTCTCACTCTTGATCGCGTAGAACTTCTGGACCATCTGCGGCAGACCCCAGGTTCCGAGGGATGTGAGGATGACAACTCCGAAAAGATTGACCGGGTCCGGTCCGAAAAATGACGCAAATACGCCGGGCGTTGTGGAAACAGCTTCATCAGAGACCTGTGCCAGTCCGTCAATGGCTGCGAGGAACCCTCCCTGGCTGTTGAGGACTGCCGCGATCACGGCGCAGATGCCGAACAGCATGATGATACCCTGGATGAAATCATTGATCGCCGTGGCCATGTATCCGCCGGCTATGACATAGATTCCAGTCAGGACTGCCATGACGATAACGCAGATCGTGTAGTCTACATTAAACGCCATGCCGAACAGACGGGACAGACCGTTATACAGGGATGCCGTATACGGAATGAGGAAGATGAAGGTGATCACGGATGCCGCGATCTTCAGGGACGGGCTTCCGTATCTGCTCTCAAAAAACTGGGGCATGGTTGCCGAATTCAGATGCTGTGTCATGATCCTCGTTCTACGTCCGAGAACGACCCACGCAAGCAGGGATCCCAGAAGTGTATTGCCGATACCTACCCAGGTGGCGGCAATGCCGTACTTCCATCCGAACTGCCCCGCGTAACCTACGAATATAACAGCGGAAAAATAGGATGTGCCGTATGCAAATGCCGTAAGCCAGGGGCCGACCGAACGGCCGCCAAGCACAAATCCGTTTACATCCGTGGAATGGGCGCGGCAGTAAAAACCGATGCCCAGCATCACAGCAAAGAATACCACCAGCATAAAGAGTTTAATAAACATGTTGCTTCCTCCGATACCTTTTTCATAATATAATGCTTCTGCGGTTTAACGCTTGCACGCTTCACCGCTTTTACCTGCTAAATTCTACTCCATCTCCCCATAAATTGCAAGCACATTATGAAAAAAATATACTCGGAAGCAGTTCTTTTCGAAATAACGATAAACAGCATTTGCGTTTATTGATTTAAAGTGTTAAACTATCAATGTATTTACAAATTCAGAACAGATGGGAGACGAC
>CADCOP010000446.1 GCA_902803065.1 uncultured Lachnospiraceae bacterium
CAGCCTCCGATCATGAAGGCGTTCACAACAGAGGAAGAGCGCAAGATCAAGATGGGACAGCTTCGCCCCGTCAGCAAGCTTGAAAAGATTCTGTTCCCGATCGTTATCACGATCGTTGTATGCCTGCTTCTTCCGACAACCGCTCCGCTGGTAGGTATGCTGATGCTCGGCAACCTGTTCCGTGAGTGCGGCGTGGTTAAGCAGCTGACAGAAACCGCTTCCAACGCGATGATGTATATCGTTGTTATCCTTCTGGGTACATCTGTAGGCGCATCCACAAGCGCGGAAGCTTTCCTGAATGTAGCAACTCTGAAGATCGTTGTCCTTGGCCTTGTCGCGTTTGCGTTCGGTACCACCGGCGGCGTCCTTCTCGGCAAAGTTATGTGCAAGGTGACCGGAGGAAAGATCAATCCGCTGATCGGTTCCGCAGGCGTATCGGCTGTACCCATGGCGGCCCGTGTATCTCAGAAGGTCGGCGCGGAAGCAGATCCGACGAACTTCCTTCTTATGCATGCAATGGGACCCAATGTTGCAGGCGTTATTGGTACGGCTGTCGCAGCTGGTACCTTCATGGCTATTTTCGGAGTCTGATGCACAGGTGGGACTGGTCTGGTCCCGTTAAAAAAATGATTGCGTGAGCGGCAGCGGCGCAGAGGGCGTACTTACGTTTTCCGCCGCATCCGCATCCACGAAGAAAGGATACAGAACAATGGCAGAAGTTGTTAAAAAACCGGTTAAGATAACTGAGACCATTCTGCGTGACGCGCATCAGTCTCTGATCGCGACACGTATGACAACAGAACAGATGCTTCCGATCGTTGATAAGCTCGATAAGGTCGGATATCATTCCGTAGAGTGCTGGGGCGGCGCTACTTTTGACGCATCCCTTCGTTTCCTGAAAGAGGATCCGTGGGACAGACTTAGAAAGCTCCGTGACGGCTTCAAAAACACAAAGCTGCAGATGCTTTTCCGCGGCCAGAATATCCTGGGATATGCTCCCTATGCGGATGACGTTGTGGAATATTTTGTACAGAAATCCATAGCCAACGGTATCGATATCATTCGTATCTTTGACTGCCTGAACGACCTGAGGAATCTGGAGACAGCAGTCAGGGCAACCAAGAAGGAGAAAGGTCACGCTCAGATCGCTCTTTCCTATACTCTTGGCGACGCGTACACACTGGATTACTGGATGGATATCGCGAAGAGAATCGAGGACATGGGTGCAGATTCTATCTGCATCAAGGACATGGCCGGCCTTCTTCTTCCGTACACCGCAACTGAACTTGTGTCTGCTCTGAAGAGCGCTACAAGTCTTCCGATCCAGCTGCACACACATTACACATCCGGCGAAGCTTCCATGACTTACATGAAGGCTGTAGAAGCAGGCGTTGATGTTATTGATACAGCTATGTCTCCGTTCGCTCTCGGCACATCCCAGCCGGCTACGGAAGTTATGGCTGCTGCCTTCAGAGGCACTCCGTATGATCCCGGATTCGATATGGAACTTCTCGCGGAGATCGCAGAGTATTTCCGTCCGATCCGTGAGGACGCTATTGCCAGCGGACTTCTTAACCCGAAGAACCTTGGCGTTAATATCAAGACTCTGCAGTATCAGGTACCCGGCGGAATGCTGTCCAACCTGACCAGCCAGCTGAAGGATATGCACGCAGAAGATAAATTCTATGAGGTTCTGGAAGAGGTTCCGCGTGTTCGTAAAGATTTTGGCGAACCGCCTCTTGTTACTCCGTCTTCTCAGATCGTAGGTACACAGGCAGTTATGAATGTGATTGCGGGTGAGAGATATAAGATGGTCACAAAGGAGACAAAAGACCTTCTGAGCGGAAAGTACGGCGCTACCGTTAAGCCGTTCAATCCGGATGTACAGAAGAAGTGTATCGGTGACGCCAAGGTCATCACATATCGTCCGGCGGATGATATTGAGCCTCAGCTTCCGACTCTGGAAAAGGAAATGTCCCAGTGGAAGCAGCAGGATGAGGACGTACTTACGTACGCTCTGTTCCCGCAGGTAGCGGTCGACTACTTCAAATACAGACAGGCGCAGCAGACAAAGATCGATATGACTGCGGCTGATGAAAAGAATAAGGCATATCCTGTCTGATGAGGCAGATCCGGCTAAAGATCTGGTCAATTTGATATGAGTTGTGAGAG
>CADCOP010000447.1 GCA_902803065.1 uncultured Lachnospiraceae bacterium
AGCGGGTCTCCGCCGGATATCGTAAGGCCGCTGCAGTCATTTCTGCGTGCCGCGTCCGTGATCATGCGGGCAAGCACGCTCTCAGGAATATTCAGTTCCTTCCGGCGGGGCTGCAGTTCAGGCGCAGTACATTCCGGGCACTTTTTCCCGCATCCCTGTGTCCAGAGCGCTACCCGGCTGCCGGGCCCGAGCGTATGGACCGGCGAAAAAAACCGTGCCATCTGCATGTCAGGCCTCCGTAACTTCCATGCGCACCGCATCGTCCCAGGGTCCCAGCATAATGATGCTTCCCTTCACGATACCTGCCGGCTCATCCGCGCTCACTTTTGTAACCGGCGCACCCGGACGCTCCTGCAGAAATGTTCCGTTTGAGCTGTGCGCGTCGCGGACGTACCATTTTCCGTCCGCCATGCGGAACAGTACACAATGTGTCCGGCTCACTCTCGCATCCTGCGCGAAAAACTGTCCCTGCACCCAGTACTGTCCTATAAATACGGGTCCTTTGGAATCATCCAGCCGCAGCTCAGCTCTGCCCTGTCTGCCGGATACCTTAAGAAGCACTCTGCCGGTCTGTGTGACGGCAGGTTTCTGCTCTTTTGCTACTCTGTCTTCCTTCGGGGTATCTGGTTCCTGATCCTGCTGGATTTTTTTGCGGTGTTCATCTAGCAGCTCTTTCCACTTTGTTTTCTCTCCTTCAGAAGAGCCTGCCCCTTTGCCGGGTTCTTCTGGTTCCGTATTCTTTATAGGATCCTTCTTCACTCCGGGATACTTTTCCTCTCGGGGATACAACATTTCCTCTTGGGGATACTTTTTCACTCCGGGATCCTCTTTCACATCCTGAACCGGCAGCGGTACGAACCCTCGGATCGACCGCTTGCCGCACTCATCGCACACGATCTTTCTCTGTGAGGGATCATCCATAAAGTATTTCGTTCCACATTCAGGGCATATCTGTACGTATTTTTCCATCTGACCAGACTCCTTATCGTCTTTATCTCCCCTCCGTCAGGGATGATCATTGTATCACCATTTGAACTTTTTCGCTTTTGCTCTTGCTCTCGCTGCGTTTTGTACTGCTGCAGCACCCTTGCCGGCAGCAAAGGCTTCGTTTCCGACTTTACTCTTCGGGCCGCGAAGGGTGACATACTGAGGTCCTTTCTCCTCCGAGAGATCAAAGGTGATGAACCAGTGTTTCTGAAGGGCTTCCCGCAGCTTTTTCTGTTTCTCGCACATGACCGCCTGCTCACCCTCCACGTCTTCATCGTCAGCATACCTCTCGTCCGTGAAGGTTTCCATTGTTGTCGAACCATCCTCATGGATGATCACAAGGGCATAGGTATGATCTCCGATCTTAAACACCTGTGCATCTGCGCCTGTTTCCGTATCGCGGAAAACGGGAAGTTCCTCTCCGTCTTCCTTATGAAAGACCGGATCGTCCTCCAGGAACTCCTCTATGTCCTGTCCCTCTTCGAAGTCATAGCCGAGCCGCTGCATCTCGACAGTGAAAGCCATGAATATGTACTTTTCCCTGCCCATGGACGTGTACATTTTCCGGCATTCCTGACGGCGTTTTTCCGCTGCGGCGATCCTCTGGTATTCTTCCGTTTTCTTCAGCCGTTCTTCCATACCATTGAGGGTCTCTTCCAGTTCCTTTTCCGAACCGAACTCCGGAGCCGGGCGCGGGGAATCGCCAAGTACCTGGCAGGCGCATTCGTACAGCTTATACTTGCCCATGAAGGAAGAACTGGCGGTATTCTCGATCTCTCTTGCCATGCTGCAGGCATCCAGCAGCCTCTCCATACGCTCGAGCATCTCTGCCGCTTTGGAAGGCGGCACCTTCCCGCCGCGCAGATCCCGCAGACACTGCGCAACATTCTCAAGCGGAGTGCGTATGGAATCATCATATTGTTCACTGACCGGCACTCTCTTCACCCGCTCTTGCTCATAGGAAAGAGCTATGTTGAGTCTTTTCTCTATCTCAGCAATACGTTCAGCATGAGTCCGGAGCATTCTCTCCTGTTCGCTCAGAGATCTGACATCCTGGCCCTTATGCGTACTGCGTTCCAGGCGGCCAAGTTCTTCAGAAAGGATGTGCATTGTCTCCGTTATGCCCTTGAGCTTCTGATCCTGTGCCCTGAGAGCAGCTATATTTGCCGCTGTCTCTGACAGCCATTTCTGCAGTCCTGAGATGACCGCCGCGTCCGCCTGATTTTCACCTTCTATATCTTCCGCTTTATCTCCGGCGCTCTTTGCGCGGATCGCCTCGACTTTCCTCGCCCATCTTTCATATTCCTGCGCGGGGATCGCATGCTCTGTATCCTGCTTCTGCAGGTCACGAAGTCCTTTCAGAGCTGCTTCGCACTTTGCCTGAATGGCCTGTCTATCACGGCGGGCTGCCTGGGTTTTCCGGGCATTCTCTTCTTTCTTCTCCGCCTCCAGGCGTTTCTTTTCCTGTTCCGCCTCTTCAAAGGCGCTGTAGATGCCTTCTCCTGATTTATAAAGGATCCATGCGGTTCCCCACACAACTCCGGATGCCGCCCCTACACCTGCCGCTATCACGGCTGCGGAAGCCACCGCACCGGCGCCGACCGCTGCCGCGCCCACACCGACAATGGCTCCTGTGGCATCAAGGATGCTTTCACCCGCTCCAGCAGATAAGCCCGGGGAAACACTCGTCGTTCCGTAAGAATAACTGCTCATAAAAAGACCTGCCCTTTCTGTAAAATTTCAGTCTTTATTCTACCATAAACCTGTGCACATTTCACTATTGCGCCAGTGTATTTCTGAGAAAAAAAGAACTGCCCCGGCGGTAAATCCGGGACAGTTTCAGGTTAAGATATTTAAAACACCAGTGAATACATTATCTACGAAAGCTTCCTCGATACCCAGATCAGGATGCATGCGCCGACTACTGAGACGATCATGCCGCCGATCAGTCCGGAACCGTGGATTCCGATGATGCCAAGAACAATGCCGCCAACAACGCCGCCGACCAGACCGAGAATCAGATTTCTGATCAGGTCGCCTTCACTTCCCATCAGCTTTCCTGCGATCCATCCTGCAAGCGCGCCGCTTGCCAGGTTCAGAAGCCATCCAATCAATGTAAACATATTCTTTCCCTCCATATGATCTCCGTGGGATCTCCATAAGCATCCCCTCGGACCTTACACTGTTTTTCACGCAAAGTATATCACAATGTTTCCGGCATTTCCACAGTGCAGGTTATTTTTCGGTGCGCCAATCTTTCCTCACAGTCCTCCACCTCACGCCCCTGGCTGCTTTTTCTTCCGGTTCCGGATCCGCAGGTAACCGATCAGCGTCACCATGCCCGAAAGGAGCACGCAGCAGTAAAAGGACAGGCCGCGGCTGATCATCTGCAGGCTGAACGCTGTCTCTCTGTTCATCAGGTTCATATATCCGTCCAGCATCAGATAGTCCGTGACCCCCATGGAGCCGGGTATGGGCACGCAGTTGGCACCGAGC
>CADCOP010000448.1 GCA_902803065.1 uncultured Lachnospiraceae bacterium
CGCTTACCAAAATGGCAAGTATGGCTATGTAAACGCCAACTACGTATGGTAAATTGCCGGTGGTTCACGACCCCAGAGGTGTTGGTTTAACGGCAAGATTGGTCCACGACCCCAGGGGTGTTGGTTCACCAGGGGTGTTGGTTCACCAGCGCCAAAACATCAAACGCGTATTCAGATTTGAAGTCTTGAATATATACAAACATTTTCATAACGAACTCCCTATTAAACACGGGCCGCAGCACTGCGTATGTGCTGCGGCTCGCTTTTTCTTTTTCTGTAGTCCGCCATTCGGACCTTCAAAGCTTCAGAGACTGGGCAGCCCGGGGTGGTTCACAACCACAGGGGTGTTGGTCCCACGCCTGCACACATGGCTCACGGCCCCAAGGGTGTTGGTCTCGCCGGCGGAGGCAGTTCCTTCTTAATCATCGTCATCTGTGTCATCCGCATCATGATCATTCTCTGCATCGTCCGTATCATTGTCAGACTCCGGATCATCATGATCATGCTCGTCATCCTGCGCATCCCGCACGTCCGAGTCATTCCGGGCTCTGTTTTTTCCGGTGACATCCTCATCGGTCCGATCATCCGGATCATCCCTGTCATCCTCATCCCCATCGGCACGATCATCCGGATCATCCCGGTCATTTCGATCATCCGTGTCGGCACGATCGTCATCATGATCCTCATCCCGGGAATCGTCGTCCGAATCTTTTTCCTGCTGGACCTGCTCCGAACCGGAGGGCTGCTCTTTGGTATCCTTTGCGTCTTCAGACATTCCTTCCGAAGCTGCGGCGTCCTGCGGCGATTCCTGTTTGCGCGCCTCATCCTCTTTCTGCCATTTGGCGTCCAGATCCTCTCCGCTATATTCCAGATAATCCCGCAGGTCGATATCCGCACTGTGCAGGAATTCCGCAAGCTCACTCATGGAAAGCGCCGCCAGTTGATCCGGATCCAGATCCGGGTGATCTTGTACCAGCTGCAGGATCAAAGCGGCTTTTCCGGCGGAAACAGAATGCGACTTCGCGAATTCCCGGATCTCATCTGTCATCTGCACACGCTGGCTGAACACAGCCCCGCCTTCGAATTCTTTTTCCATATAGTCGCTGGCTGCTGCAGTCAGAGTTCCGGATGTCGTCATAAGCCTGGACGCGTTTTTGCATTCTATTGACAGCAGCACAGCTGCATCCTGCTCTGTGAGATACCCCTGTTCCCGCAGAACCCGCAGAATCTCCTCCAGCGCCTCCCGGGTACGCTTTCCCCGCAGATCCGTCCCTGCCAGAACGGCCTCGGCGTCAGCGTTGTTCCCTTCCGCCTTTATGATCTGTCCCGCCCGGTTGGCCGTTATGGTCATGGACGGATTCACATCCAGAAAAACCGTTGTGTCCGCTCTCATGAAATACTGGTAATAGGACAGCACCCAGATACATACAACTGCGGCCGCTGCCGCTATCCCCATCCTATACGGGGGAGAATGCAGGATCCTCTGTAAAAATCCTCCTTCCTGTCCGGCCTGGCCGCTCCGGTTTCTACGGCTTCTACGGGCATCAGGCATTCCACCATCCCCCGGTCTGTCTTCCGGGTCATCCGCTTCGCGCATGTTCTCCCAGTCGTCTCCGGGTCTGACATCCTCCGGACGGGCCGGCGGACCGGTATAGGAGGCGGTCCCTTCCAGATACCACTCATCTCCCCGGGCCCGGTCTACGGGGACCGACCACAGGGCCGCGGCTTCTTCCGCCGTTCCTTCACTGACACGGAGCTGCTCTACCGCGTTTTTTATGCGCGCTTCCATCAGCGCTTCTCTTTTTGACTCATTCTTTGCCTCGCGGCTCATACTTCCGTATCCTCCAACCTGAGCGCTTTCTTTTACAGACTTCCCGGACTCTGCCACGCCGCTCATACTTCCGTATCCTCCAACCTGAGCGCTTTCTTTTACAGACTTCCCGGACGTTTCCACACCGCTCATACTTCCGTATCCTCCAGCCGTTTCCGCAGTTTTTTCAGCCCGCGGTGATAACGGGACAGAACTGTGGAGAGCGGGATCCGCATAATCTCACTGATCTCCCTGTATTTTACCCCTGAAACGCAATGCAGGACGATGATCCGGAGCTCTTCCTGTGACAATACATCCATGGCGGCTTCCAGAACCATCCGGTCTTCGGCCTGTCTGATCTGGGAAAGTCCGGTTTCCCCTTTCATATGTGCCGGCATCAGCTCCGTCTGATTTTTCTTTCCGCGGAACCGGCTCATGCACAGGTTTCTGGCGATGGTCATGATCCAGGCCATGGGCTTGCCCTGCGGTCTGTACAGATGTGCCGCCGCGTGAATCTTCAGAAAGGTCTCCTGCATGACATCTTCCGCGTCCTCCCGGTCTGTCAACAGGGAAAAAGCATAGGCGTACACCGCATTGGAGGTCGTCTCATAGAGCTGCTCAAAGGCAGATCGATCCCCCTGCCCGATCCGCAGAATCAGAGCTTCTTCCGGCTGGTCAGGATCATCCCCAGGCCTGTCCACGGAAAAGGCGGCACTGCCTGTCTGGCCGTATTCCTGAGGCTCCTGCCCTTTCGCGTCATATATCTTCGCAGACCCGGTGTTCCTGTATTGACGGATGTGACTATAGCCCTTGTCCTTCCGGTCAAACGCATTGCTGCGGCGCCTGCCGTAAACAGCACTGACAGCACTGGCAGCACTGTCCACACTGTCCGCCAGTGCAGCGAAGGCAGCTGTAAAGGATACGAACGGGGCGCGATTCCCTGCCTGATATTCTGTTCCGATATCCGGTATTCCAACCGCTAAAGCTGTAAATATCCGCATTTTCAGAATTCATTCCTTTCCCTCTGTACCATTCCCAGTATAATGGTAAGATTTCCATTCCTGCAGCGCAGAGCATCCAGCATTTCCTTTTCCTGACCCGACGCGCCGCCGCGCATTTCCAGACGATAGGTCAGCTCATACATTGTGCCCATATTTGTTGTCCGTACGCTCTCCAGCAGAGCCCGGCGGGTGTATTTCTCGAGAAGATCCTCAAAGATTCCTTCATACTCCAAATCCTCCGGAATTGTAATCCTCAGCTGCTTTTCTCTGGAAGACCTGCGGCCCATGCCTGCTTTTTCAAGAAGGAGGATCCACAGACCTCCGATCCCGGTAATCATAACCGCCAGTGAGAGAAAACCCATTCCGGTCGCAAGCCCGGCCGCCATAGCCCAGAAAAGAAAGAGGATCTCTCTGGCCGTTCCGGGCGCGCTGCGAAAGCGAATCAGGCCAAACGCCCCCAGCACCGCGACAGAAGTGCCCAGATTTCCGTTCACAATCATGATGACAGATGTGACCAGGAAGGGCAATGCGGCCAGAACGACCGCGAATCCGCTGACTGCAGGACAGCAGAAACGATACACTGCTGCGATCAGGATTCCCAAAGCCAGTGAGAAGACCATTGCCATGATTACATTTCCTGCGTGAAAAGTTCCCGCGTGAAAAATACTTGTCAACATATTTCCTCCCTTCCGTGCCCTGATCCGGGGCTCTGCTTTTCCAGCTTTCCGGATCCCGGCTCCTTCATCCGGCTCCCGTGCCTTTTGTACGCCGATCCTGTCACCCAGAGCATCGGGGCGCCATGTTCTCTCCTGTAGATATTTCCATATTTGGAAAAGGATACAGGACGAATGCCGGATTCTGTCAGCAGTCCCGCAAACCAGACCGGAAAAGCTCCTGCTGCCTTTACCTCCATCAGGATAAGGTCATCCGGCAGAAGCCGCAGTCCGCTGCTGCCTTTCTCCAGGGCCAGACCGGTCCTGCGGCTGCGGATCGCTGTATCAAATGTCACCCGGAATTCCGGATCCTCCGCACCCGACAGAGCAAGTCTGTCATAGGCCAGATACAGCTTACGCTGCAGAGGATATTTTTCCAGGAAAAAGCGGATCTCCTCGCAGATCTGCTCCTCTACCCGGCTTTTCAGATGTCCCGGCACAATGCCCCGGTCCGTAAAATCATAGGCCTCCCGCAGCTGCAGCGGAATGCGCCGCTTGCTGACAATGCCCTGACATTTCTTCTTAATCTCCAGATACACGATGGTATCCATCTCCGGGGTTCCATAGCTTCGCAGCCGCAATTTCTCCTTATAGGAGGGCTTCTGCATGGATCTGC
>CADCOP010000449.1 GCA_902803065.1 uncultured Lachnospiraceae bacterium
CAGGGTGTCCAGGGTTCGAGCCCCTGAAGGCGCACTCGGCACTGATTTCGCAGACATATGGGCTGTGGGGTCGGTGCTTTTTTTATTGCTTGAGAGACCCCTCAAAAAACCAGTAACTATGCGGGCTGCGAGACTTTTGCAGCTTTCGAAAACAGGGGCTTCTAACAGAAAATCCGGCACTGAAATCTGCTCCCGAAACAGGTTTCGGAAAAGCCTGAAATCGATTCTTCCCACAAATCTTCCCACAAATTTGTGGGAAGAATTTTTTTTGCACGTTCCGATCGCCTTGAAAACGGGTTCTTATTCTACTGAGAAATCGCCTTCTCAAAAACAGCCGCTGCCTGTTTTCTGGAGTGAGGAGTGACATGGGAGTAGGTATTGAGGGTGATCCGTATATCCGAATGCCCCATCAATTCCTGGATATCCTTGAAATTCGCCCCGTTAGCGACCAGTGTGGAAGCGTAGTTATGCCTTAGAAGGTGGAAATGAAAATGCTTCAATGATGGAATTTCCGACTGGATCAGTTTGTTGCACCATTTAAGCGTCTGGGGTGTAAGCAGTTCCCCGAGATCTTTACAACAGACGAACTGAACACTGTGCAATTCCAGTTCCGGGTCATGCTGTCCGATAAACTTCCCCTTGGTGCTTCGGCTGGCATTTGCGGGGATGCCTGTTCCGAGGTCTGTAAAGATCTGGTAGTGCTGCCGTCCGCCGATCTCACGCACCTGATAGTAATGCCGGTGGTAAAAAGCAGGATCTTTGGCGGCTTCCTCCATTTGTTCTTTGCGGGCTTTCCTAAGGATCATAGCCAGGCTGTCCCCGAAATCGATCACCCTGGATTTGCTGCTTTTAGGGACTTTCAGTTCCCAACACTTTGTATCCGTATCGTAATACATGGAACGCTTCACGGTCAGGCACTGGTTCCTGAAATCGATATCCTGCCAGGTGAGACCGCATACTTCACCGGCGCGCATACCGGTATGATAGGCGATCTGAACAGGCAGAAGCAGGTAACTGTCGGTCCTGTGATGGATCAGCATCTCCGTAAGCTGTTCATATTCCTCATGTGAGATCGTTTGAACCTTTGCATCCTGCTCATCAAACAATGAAACCTTTGCGGGCTTCTTCCGATGCTTGACATACTGCATCAGGTTTTCGCGCATGATACGCTTCGGATACACGGCAAATTTGAACATATGATTCAGGACATGAAACTGCTTTCGTATATGGCTGTCAGAATAGGCATGTTTTACCATATTCCCGTTCTCGTCATATTCACCGAAGTGTTTTTCGTCAATATAGGCCTGCAGCTGTTCACAAGTCACTTTCTTCAGCTTCGTCTGTCCCAGGGGATGCTCACGGATATGACGCATCACATTTTTGTAGTCATTTCTCCCGTTGGTTGTTAAGGCGCTGTGCTCTACTTCATCGGCATACCACATGTCCGCCAGGTCATTTACCGTCAGTTCGCCGGGGCTGATCACCATACCACTGAGGTTATAATCTTCCAGAGCCTTTTTCAGCAAAGCCTCCGTTTCCCGTTTGGTATCACCTCCCTTGAATTCATGCATTTTCCATTTCCCGTCTTCAGACAGCATCCTGAAACGGTAATACCATTTGTTCCCTTTCTTCCGAACGTTTCCGCTCTGAAAAGAAATGTCTGTGTTTTTCATTGGACCTCCTTTTTGCATATTGCAGGAGTCCAATACCCTGTTTGCGTGTAAGTGTACCAGGACTCCTTTTATCTGCGGTTTTCTGCAGGGAGGAGACGGAGTAAGTTCTTAAGACGGTTCATAGCCATTTGAGGCTCCTTGGGATACTGGCTTAAGATTTCACCGGCATCCTTGAAGTTGTTGGCACTTTGCATGATTTCTCTCAGATACATGACATGCCTGAACTCATCATTTGATTCAAACCCGATTTCCTGAGGAATCTGACCGTAATCATTGGTTTCTGAATATTTAACACTGGCATTCTCAAAACGCGGTATAAGCTCTTCATAAGACTCGAGCAGGAAAAGAAGCAGTGTTTTTGCGAACTCTGACTCAAGGCTGTTCAGTTTAAGCGGAAAGAGTGAAAGGATCCTGCGGTAGCTGTCCCCGATTTTGATCTCAAGGGCATCTGTAACTTCAGTATCAATCACGTCTGTTTCCCCCAGAAGCCATTCCGGGGACACATGGAGAACATTCCCAATTCCCTCCAGGACAAGCTTCTTTGTGTTATCGATAGCACCGCTTTCATAACGCTGTACGGTAGACTTGTTTACCCCAAGACGGTCAGCGACATACTGCATCGGCAGGTTCAGTTCCAATCGGCGCTGCTTTATTTTAGCACCGATCTGTTTCCTCAGCTTTGTATCGAACATATTCAGTTCCTCCTTCATGGAAGCATTATACCAGATAACACAATAGGTTGCAAGACGCAACGTATTATATAACATTGATAAAGCATAACGCTTGACATGATGAGAGCAAGGCAGTATAATCCAAATAGTTGCATTACGCAACCGAAAGGAGGTGAAAATAAATGCGTGAAAATCGTGACAAGTTGGCGATGTCTGTTGAGGAAGCTGCTTCCTGGACCGGTATTGGTAGAAATACCCTGCGTGATCTGATCAGCACCGGAAAGATCCCGGTTCTTCATGTCGGGCGCAAAATCCTGATCAGAACGGCTGCCCTGGAGTCGTTTTTGCAGGCGAACGATGGCAGAGATCTACGCTGCGCGGCGCAGCTGTTCCCAGCGGAAAAATGAAAAGGGACAGCCCAAAAGACTGTCCCAAAGCGATCAGAAAGAGACTTCCTGATACACTTACACGCAACTAAACTGTATCACAGTCTCTTTCATAAGACAACCGGGAAATAAACTGGTTATTTCCCGCAGTCATTTCTGAAAGGAGGCTTTATGGAAAAAAATATTCTTTGCCCCGCTGCGGGGCAAATAGAACCTATCACGATGAACCATCTGCTTGATCATACTTTTCCGCCGAGACCGCCGGTGATTGAGACCTTATTATACTGCGGCACTTATATTTTTGTGGGTCCGCCAAAAATCGGCAAGTCATTCCTGATGGCTCAGATCGCGTGGCATGTGGCTAAAGGCATTCCGCTCTGGGACTGTCCTGTGAGAAAGGGAGAGGTCCTTTACCTCTCCCTGGAAGATGATTATGCAAGGCTCCAGGGCAGGCTTTCAAAGATGTTCGGCGAAGAGGGGACCGATCGGCTTTTACTTTCCATTCATGCAGGAACGTTGACAGGAGGGCTGCTGCCGCAGATGGAACAATTCATTAGTGAACACAAGGATACAAGGCTGATCATAGTGGATACATTACAAAAGATCAGAGAAGCATCCGCAGAGCAGTACTGTTACAGCAGTGATTATGACGTTATGTCGAAACTGAAAGAGTTCAGTGACCGGCATCGTATCTGTATCCTGGTAGTGCATCATACCCGGAAAATGGATGCCAGGGACAGCTTTGAAATGATCTCGGGAACTAACGGGATTTTCGGAGCTGCGGACGGAGCATTTGTGCTTCAGAAAAAAAGAAGAACCGATCCGGAAGCTGTGCTGGAGATCACGGGGCGTGATCAGCCGGATGCAAAGCTTACGATTGTTTTTGATGTCATAAGTTGTACCTGGAGCTTGAAGGAAAAAGAAGGTGTTGTCATAAAGAAAATGCCGGATCCGATCCTGGCGGCTGTTCAGGAATTCGTGAAAAAGAAGGATTTTTATGATTCTCCGTCTGTTTTGTTTTCCTCGATCGTAAGCGGCTTGAAGCAACCCAATGCACTAACGAGGCATCTGAATGCTCGTGTGAGCGAATTGTTTAACGACTACCATGTCCTGTACGAATCAGATCGGGTACACGACGGGCGGCGGATCAGGCTTTGTTATTTGGGAGAAATAACAGATACAACAGAAGAAGAACAGGAAACGGACGAGGAGTGACGATAGGTGACGGTTGTGACGGTATTTTACAGGGCAGAAAAAACCGTCACTTATCGTCACACCGTCACGCTGCGCACTCTTCCCTGAAGCCCGTCGCGGATAAAGGAGGAAGACATGGGAAAAAACATTCAGATGACTAAGGACATGTTTGCAAAGATCGTCCTATATTTTCTGCTTGATGAGACAGATGAAAGAGAGGAAATCTGCAAATATCTGGAAGATAAGGTGAATCGGCTGGTCATGCATGATCTCTATTCCAGATACAAAACGGATCCTTCCGCGGAAAAGAGAAAAGAAGCGATTAACGAATATCTGAATAAAAGGGGTGTGCCGGAGTCTTTCCGGTATTAATGCAGCGACATTTTCCCTTGAACAGTTTATAACCGGTGCGTTTCACGCTCCGGTTATAAACCGACAGGCCGGAGCTTCTTTGCTCAGGCTGCGGCCTTGTGCCGCCTGAGTAAAAACCGGGATATCCGCGCCTGGAGGTGAATGCGTCTTGCCGGCAAAATATCTCCCGGCCACACTTCATAAAACAGGTGTCAGGAACCGTCAAGGGTTGCCTCCGGCAAAACTTTTTACAGAAACATCCCGGCAGGACTGCCGTGATGTTTCTGCAAAAAGTTGAGCCCTTGACTGTTCCCTCCCCCTGCTTTGAGAAGTGTTTCGGGAGATATGCAAGCTACCTGAAGTGCTATCACTTCGTGACAGACTTCAGTCGCTTGTGAGGGGGCTGCCCCCTTCAATCCCCCGGCACTGCCGCCGCCTTTTTCGCTTTTTTGTTTTACTGATAAGGAGACAGCACATGAATAAAAACAGACCGCGGCAGATCATCGTCAGGCTGAATGACAGTGAGCTGTCGAAGATAAAACGGCTGGTCGCGAAGTCAGGCCTCAGCCAGCAGGATTACATGAGGCTGACTTTATTAAACGGGATCATCATCAATACCGATGGCGTGAAAGAGGTAATTCCTGAAATGAAACGCATCGGAAACAACATCAATCAGATCACCAGAAAATGCAACCAGGGGTATCCGATTCTGTCTGAGGATCTGGAATATATCCGAAAGGAGCTGGAGTTATTATGGCGATTATTAAAGCTGTATCTTCCCGTGCAGGAATAAGAAGGGCTCTTGATTATGTCATGAAGAAAGAGAAAACAGAGCGCACGCTGCTTGATGGCTTTAACTGTAATCCGGACACGGTCATGGAAGAAATGGAAATGACAAAGCATATTTTTCATAAAACCGGCGGAAGAACATATAAGCATTTTGTCCAGTCTTTTGCTCCGGATGAGGAGATCACTCCGGAAATAGCCAATCAGGTGGCGAGGGAGCTGGTAGAAAAGCTCCCGATCGCCCGAGGGTTCGAAGTGCTGATCGCCACTCACAAGGATCGCAGGCACATTCACAGCCATCTTATTTTGAACAGCGTCAGCTTCATTGACGGCCATAAGTTCCAGATGAGCGCTGATGACTTGCAGACCATGAAAGACATCAGCGATGAAATTTGCAAAAGTCATGGGTTATCCATCTGCGAGAAGGGCAGGACTTTTCATGAGGAACCAGTGGAGGAAACATCCGCGTACACCAAAGAAAAATACCGGTTATTGAAATCAGCAGAAGCTGGAAAGGTGAAATCCTATGTGCAGGAAACCGCTTTGGCCGTCATGGACGCTATGGAGGAAGCTGAAAGCAGGGAAGAATTTATCGATTTGATGGAGATGAAAGGATATCGGGTCGACTGGCAGGAGAATCACAAATACATTACCTTCACAGACCCGGAGGGGATGAAGGTACGAAACAAAAATCTGGAAAAGACATATCATTTGGATGTCGGAAAGGAGAAATTACTTTATGTCTTTGAAGAAAATTCACGAAGAAAAGAGAGAGAGCAGGCAGCTGTTAATGCAGCCAGAAGACAGCTTGAACTACTCGATGAGCGAGACGCAGACTGCAGTGATCGAAAGACAGCGGAAGCGTATCGAAGACCAGGAAATACAAATGAAAGCTTTGAAGAAAGACTTCCAGGAACAGATTGCGGAGAAAGAAGATCAGAGAAAAAGAGCGTGGGAAGAAGTCGATAGGCTGCGGTATGCCCCACCCGAAATCAAATACAGAGACAGATATGTCGAAAAATGCCGATACTGCAAACTTCATGATTATGAAGACTCAAACCGGTCAGCCTGGCAATATGCTTATTTCCTGACCATCATGTTTATAGCCGGGATCGTTTGTGAAATCTTACAATCCAGGGCATTCCTCACAGACCTTTTGGAAATGATCATTTCGCTCACCTATGCGGCAATCATGGCTGCTTTTGGTCCGGTAATTTTGGGATATGCCTTGGCGTCATCTCTGGGTTGGTTTGAGCAGGGTATACGAATGTTTGCAGCCGGTTGTGTCTTGTCTGCCATCATCCCTTTAGCTATATATGCAGTCTATTATTTTCTGGGTATTTACATCATCACAAGTTTTTCAGAATGGTTTGACGAACGAAAAAAGGAAGATAATGTACTTCGATTATTAGGGATCCATGTGATATGTTTGGGCGTTGTTATTGCTCTGTGTACAGCAAGATTAATTCCTGAAATAGACGGTTTCAGGTTCAATTCGATGGGAATACCGGTTGTGCTGTATGTTTTCTGGCTTGTGTTTAGCAGCTACTATGAAGACGGCTGGTGGTTTGATGGATGGAATAAGAGCACCAGAAGCAGGTGATAAGAAAACGATTATCACCGGTTATGATGACCGCCTGGCTTTTGCCTCGCAGGCGCCCTTTCCGGGGCGTCTTTTTGTCTGTATGGCAGAAAAGCTCACAGAAGTGTACCGACAACTATCCGGAATGGCGGATCCGTGTTTCTTGGGACGATAATAAGAAAAAAAAAAAGAAAAACAAAGCGCAAGAA
>CADCOP010000450.1 GCA_902803065.1 uncultured Lachnospiraceae bacterium
CCCGAACGTCATGGGCGAGGATGCTATCGATGCAGTTGTTAGATCCGAGCGCGGCGAAGATCTGGCAGGCGAAGTTGTTGACACTGGTGTTTCCACTGTTGACGCTGCAAACGTAGCTGATTTCAAATAATTGAAAAATAGCCTACAAATAACTTACAGTTCCAATAACAGATGAACTGAAGGGCCCTGGCGCTGCTTGTGCAGCGCCGGGGCCTTTTTCTGCGGTGCGGTGCGGATTCTGCGGTGCTCGATGCAGTTTGGCTTTATCAGCATCGGAAAACCGGTATACAAATGCTGCCGATGCTTGATTTTGACTGAAATAGAAGAGTCTGCATCGGGATAGTATTCAGGAATTGTTTCCGATGAATGGCAATGAACAAGAATGGCCTTTTTGGCATCGGAGAATCTTTCCCCGGGCTGTTTCCGATGCTTTTTACCCGAAGAAACTCATTCTTCATCGAGGGTTACAATCCTGCGATGAAGAATAAAGCCTCCGGCCGATCGCAGACGCGCACAGTGGAAGGTGCTTACGCACCGTGCGCGTCGCAGCAAGAACGCCGAGGCGTTCTTGAAATTTGTGGTTGACATATGATGTGTCTGTGGTAGAATAAACATGAACATATTACTAAATGTTCATATGTTAAAATGTTCTGCGACTTATACTATAAAAAGACAGCAGCTTTGCCTGCCCAGGAAAGAGAGGACTTAATCATGAAGAAGACTTACAAGATCGATGTTGACTGCGCTAATTGTGCTGAGAAGATGCAGGAGGCTGCGAAGAAGACTGAGGGCGTTAAGGATGCGGTCGTCAGCTTTATGACTCTGAAGATGAAGGTTGAATTTGAAGAGGGAGCTGATCCGGCGGAAGTTATGCCGAAGGTGCGCGAGAACTGCAAAAAGGTCGAGGATGACTGCGAGATCTTCTTGTAAGTCTTGCTGACGGGGGCCTGTTATGAATAAAAAACAGAAAAATCTTCTGATCCGCGTTATCGCGGCGACCGGCTGCCTGATCGCCCTGAAGGTGATGGATCCGCTGATCCCCGCCTGGTATGTAAAACTCCTTCTGTACATGGTGCCGTACCTGATCGTGGGACATGACATTCTCAGGAAAGCGTGGAAGGGCATCCTTAACAGGCAGGTGTTTGATGAAAACTTCCTGATGGCTGTCGCGACGATCGGCGCTTTCGGAGTTGGCGTGTACAATGCGCTGCATGGCAGAGAGGATGATTACCTGGAAGCTGTGGCGGTCATGCTCCTGTACCAGGTCGGAGAACTGTTCCAGAGCTACGCGGTCGGAAAATCCAGGAGAAATATCAGCCAGCTGATGGACATCCGCCCGGATTACGCAAACATCGAGGAGGATGGCGAGCTGGTCCGTGTGGACCCGGATGAGGTGGAAGTCGGATCGGTGATCGTGGTCCAGCCGGGCGAAAAGATCCCGCTGGACGGCGTTGTTGTGGAAGGCAGTTCGAGCCTGAATACGGCAGCCCTGACGGGCGAGAGCGTCCCGAGGGATGTGTCTGAGGGAAGCGAGGTGCTCAGCGGATGCATCAATCAGAGCGGCGTGCTCAGGATCAGGACAACAACGGAGTTTGATGAGTCAACTGCGTCAAAGATCCTGGATCTTGTGGAGAATGCAGCATCCAGAAAATCAAAGTCCGAGAATTTCATCTCGAAGTTCGCGAAATACTATACGCCCATCGTGTGCGCGTGCGCGTTGGCGCTCGCGGTGCTTCCGTCGATCGTCCTGGCGATTCTCGGAAAGGATATGATGATTGGGGAGTGGCTCTACAGGGCCTGCATCTTCCTTGTCATCAGCTGTCCGTGCGCGGTCGTGATCAGCATCCCGCTCAGCTTCTTCGCCGGACTTGGCGGCGCGAGCAGCCAGGGCATTCTGATCAAGGGATCAAATTTCCTGGAAGCGATGGCCGAAGTTAAATACATCGTCTTCGATAAGACCGGAACCATCACGAAGGGAAACTTTGAAGTAGATGCGGTGCATCACAGCCCGCTGGCGGATGAGCAGCTGCTTGAGTACGCAGCGCACATCGAATGCCATTCGTCACACCCCATCAGCCAGAGCCTTAAGAGGGCTTACGGCAAGCATGTAGATTCGGAGAGAGTGACAGATGTGCAGGAGATCAGCGGGCACGGCGTTACCGGTAAGATTGACGGTATCCCGGTGGCGGCCGGCAATGAGAA
>CADCOP010000451.1 GCA_902803065.1 uncultured Lachnospiraceae bacterium
GAGACTGGCTGCGCAGTGTACGGATGAGAGAGTGAATGTGGTCGTGCAGGGGCTGTTTGAAAAGTACCCGGATGTGGATGCGCTTGCGGCGGCTTCTCCGGAGGACAACGAAGAGATCGTGCGGCCGTACGGTCTGGGACACAGCAAGGCGCGGGACATCAGCGCCTGCATGCGTATGCTGCGGGATGAATACGGCGGGGGAGTGCCGGATGATTTTGACCTTCTCTTAAAGCTTCCGGGTGTGGGAAGAAAGAGCGCGAACCTGATCATGGGAGATGTGTTCGGAAAGCCGGCCATCGTGACGGATACCCATTGTATCCGCCTCTCCAACCGGATCGGCCTGGTTGATGACCTGAAGGATCCCAAAAAGGTGGAGATGGCTCTCTGGAAGATCATTCCGCCGGAGGAGGGAAACGATCTCTGCCACAGGCTTGTCTGGCACGGGCGAGAGGTCTGCACCGCCAGGACACATCCATATTGCGGCCGGTGCGTTCTTCAGGATATCTGCAGGTATCATGCAGAACAGTCCGCGGGCTGAGTGGATGAGAACATGCAGCTTCCCTGTCCGTGGATCGCTGTTCGGGTGCAGGCCTGCCGGGAGATATGATTAAAAATATTAACAATACATAAATAACAAAGTAAATATATAAAACCTATTGACAAAGTAGGTAATTTAATAGTATTCTGTTTTCCATCAGGAAACATGTGAAATGTTAAAAAGGAAAAGGAGAATACGACTATGAAGCTGAATGGAATCAAAAAAGCGATGGCTGTCCTTCTGGCAGGAGTTCTTTCCGTCGGAGCCGCGTCCATGGTTTTTGCGGAAGAGAACGCGGTTGCTATTGATAAAGAAGCGTTTGACAGCCTGGTCGCGTCCGGGCCGGTTGCAGAAGATGATGTGATTGCTGAAAACGCATGGGCGAGCGCGGTTAAGGAAGCGGGAGTCCTCAGAGTCGGCGGCACAAGAACATCGTTCCTGTTCAGCCAGCTGGATGAGACCGACAACGGCATCCGCGGATTTGACGCAGGTCTCTATCAGCTCCTGGCACGGTATATCCTGGGAGATGAAAAAGCCTATGAAGTCACGCAGGTCGACTCAAGCACACGTGAATCCGTTCTTCAGAGCGACCAGGTGGATGCGGTATTTGCTACCTATTCAATTACCCCTTCCCGCCAGGAAGTGATCTCCTTCGCAGGACCGTACTACACATCCAGACAGGCAATCCTGGTAAAGGCCGGGAACACGGAGATCACGGGACTGGATGATCTCGCAGGAAAAGTAGTCGCAACTCAGTCCGGTTCCACAGGACCACAGATCCTTGAAGAGTATGCCCCGGAAGCTGTTGTCGAAGAGTATCAGGACGATATCACAGCCCGCACGGCAGTGGAGCAGGGAAGAGCAGACGCGTATGTTACCGACTACACGCTGCTTCTGAACGCGATCGTTAAGAATCCGGATGCGTATGAGATCGCAGGAGATGTGTTCGGACCGGAAGACAATTACGGCATCGGCCTCCCGCTCGATTCGGATGGCGTAGCATTTGTCAACGACTTCCTGAAGAAGGTCGAGGAGGACGGCCTCTGGGCACAGCTGTGGCAGGTCAGCCTGGGCGACCGCACAGGAATCGATACCGCGCCGGAAGCTCCCGCCATTGCGGAGTAAAGATATTTTGAGGATGGTCGTTTTGTATGAGTACAGGGGACTCCAGGTGAACAGCCGGGAGTCCTTTCTGTACTCAGGCAATGAACGGCACGCAGGTAATAAACGGTATGCAGGCAATGAACCGGATCAGCCGCGGACTTTGTTTTTTGAGAAGGCGGATTGCCGGAATGATTCGATCGTCCTGGAGGAAAGATCATATGAGTATCAGCGAACTGCTCTCCTCTTACGGAGATAAATATGTACAGGCTTTATTTACGACCTGGAAGCTCACAGCCGGCTGCTTTGCCATCGCTTTTGTGATCGGCGTGCTGATCACGATCATACGCGTATGCCCGATCCGTCCTCTGAGGGTCGCCGGGGATATCTATGTGCAGATCTTCCGGAACATCCCGGGCGCGTCTCTGCTGATCGTGCTGGTTTATGCGCTTCCGTATCTGAATGTGGTCCTTTCTTACTATACCTGCGTTCTGATCGCGGCATCACTGATCCCTTCGGCGTTCTGCTCGGAATATCTGATGTCCGGAATGAATACGATCGCCCCGGGACAGATCGAGGCAGCCCGGTCTCTCGGACTGACATTCCTGCAGATCATACGGAAGATCGTGATCCCGCAGGCGCTTCGCTCCAGTGTACTTCCGCTGACCAATCTGCTGGTGGCAATCATGCTGACGACAGCACTGGCTTCCCAGGTGCCGCTGAACCCGAGGGACCTGACCGGACTGGTGGCCCATATCAATACACACGCGGTCGGAGGCGTCACGGCATTCCTGATATCCGCGATCCTGTACTGCGCCACGGCTGTCGTCATCGGACAGATCGGGAACCGGATCGATAAGAAAGTGAGGATCCTGCGATGAATGGTACAAAATTATCCATACGGGACACTCTGTATGAAGCTCCCGGGCCTAAGGCGAGACGCCGCATCACCATCGTGACAGTCCTTTCTCTGGGAGTGCTTTTGATCCTGATCGCTGCCGTGGTGAAACGGTTTTATGAGACGGGGCAGCTTGCGCCGAAATACTGGGTGATCTTCGCCCGCGCGACGACATGGCGGTTTCTCGGGGCCGGCCTTGCGGGCACATTGAAGGCAGCCGCGGCAGCGGGTGTTTTTACCTTTTGCATCGGATTCCTGCTGATGCTGGGCAGGATCAGCAGGTACCGGATCCTGCAGGTTATCTGTACGGCGCTCATCGAATTTACCAGAGGCGTTCCGACGCTCCTGTTTATTTATTTTTTCTTCCTGATCGTCCCGCAGTTTGGAATCAAACTGGACGTGTTCTGGAAGATATCTCTTCCGGTGGCGATCTCCGCCTGCGGAGTTGTGGCCGAAGTTCTCAGGTCCGGCGTCAATGCCGTGCCGAAGGGGCAGAGGGAGGCAGCGCTGTCTCTTGGCATGAGGGAAGGCAGTGTATTTCTCAAGGTCATCTTTCCGCAGGCGATCCGGTATGTCATTCCTGCTCTGATCTCGGAACTTGTCATTGTCGTCAAGGATACGACCTTTGCCTATGTTGTCAATTATCCCGACCTGATGCAGAATGCGAAGGTCCTGATCTCCAATTATGACGCGCTGCTCTCTGTGTATCTGGTCGTGGCGGTCATCTACATCGTGATCAATTATCTTCTCAACAGGGCGTCCGCTTTCGCGGCAAAGAAACTCAACACGGCGGATCGTATCGGCGTGACAGTGTGATCCCCGGAGCGCGGGAAAGGAGAGTAATACCGTATGTCTCAGAATGAAACCGGCAGAAATTTACAGATGCCTGTCATAGAACTCAGGCATGTTGACAAATATTTTGGCCAGCTCCATGTGCTCAGGGATATCAGCCTCACGGTGCACAGAGGAGAGGTCCTCGTGATCATCGGTCCTTCCGGCTCGGGAAAGTCGACGCTCTGCAGGACGATCAACCGGCTGGAGACCATCGATTCGGGAGAGATCCTGATCGACGGGAAGAAGCTCCCGGAGGAAGGAAAGGATCTGGCGGGCCTCCGCTCGCAGGCCGGCATGGTGTTTCAGTCTTTCAACCTGTTCGCGCACATAAATATTCTTGATAATGTGACTCTCGGACCGATGGATGTGCTGAAAAAATCCAAAGCGGAAGCCAGAAAAGAGGCCATGGAACTGTTGAAGCGCGTTGGCGTGGATTCCCAGGCGGCGAGGGTGCCCGCGCAGCTCTCCGGAGGGCAGCAGCAGAGGGTTGCCATTGCCAGAGCCCTCGCCATGCACCCCAAGGCGATCCTGTTTGACGAGCCGACAAGCGCGCTCGATCCGGAAATGATCGGTGAAGTGCTTGATGTTATGACTTCCCTTGCCCGGGAGGGCATGACCATGGTGGTTGTCACTCACGAGATGAATTTCGCCAGACGGGTCGCGGACAGGGTGATCTTTATGGATGCGGGAGCGATCGTAGAAGAGAATACGCCGGAAGAATTCTTTTCACATCCGGCAAGTGAGCGAGCCAGGGACTTCCTGAACTCCCTCCGGGATCACTGAACAGGAAATTTCATGCTGTGCCCCGGCCTGCAACGCTCCGGCCTGCAACGCCCCGGCCTGCAATGCCCCGGCCTGCATCGCCCCGTACCGGCGGCCTCAGAAAGTAGCGGATGCTTTTTGCGCGGTTATCTGTTACAATGAAAATTGCAGATTAATAATGGCAGATGACAGAGCCGCACTGAAGGTTGAGCAGAAAATGAGAAGACCAAAAATAGCTATTCCCGAAATCGGACAGAATGTAAGAAATTATACGAAGGCTGTTTCCGCCGCGTTCATGGAACCGGTCGTTATATCCATGCAGGAAGCGAATATTGAAAAAAGCGTCCAGCAGGAGTATCTGGAATACCGGAATTTCAACATTGAGAATTATGACGGCCTGCTGCTTCCGGGCGGCGTGGATATTGATCCATCCCGCTACGGGCAGGAAAACAGGGGAAGTGTCGGTATAGTTCCGCTCCTGGATGAGCTTCAGTTTGCGATGCTGGATGATTTTGTCAGGAGAGGGAAACCGGTTCTGGGCATCTGCAGGGGGCAGCAGCTGATCAATGTGTATTTTGGCGGCACACTGATCCAGGATCTGCCGACTGGCTTCCGGCACCGGTCCGTGCGCCCGGGTCTTGACAGGGTACATGGCTGCAGAACAGAGGAAGGAAGCTGGCTCCATGACATTTACGGAGCTTCCTTTATGCATAACAGCGCGCATCATCAGGCCTGCGATGTTCCCGGAAAGGGGATCATTGTTGATGGCCGCTGCGATGAGGACGGAGTCACGGAGGCGATCCATCACGGATCACTTCCGGTATTCGGCGTGCAGTTTCATCCTGAGAGAATGTGCCTGGAGCATGCAAGAGAGGATACCGTTGACGGTCTGGAGATCTTTTTGTTTTTTGCCGGTATCTGCAAGCACTCTGTGAATCGGGACAGAGCCGCTGTGGGGAATGATCTCACAGGAGAAGGAATGGGAATATGAATCATGCGGGAGAGGCCGGTTTTTGCGCTGGCCTCTCCTGATGCTTTTCTGAACCCGGGGAATTCCTCCTGGCCTTGCGTGAGAGGCAGGAGGCTGCAGTTCTTCGGTCCGCGGGCGCTCCTGTATACGGAAGGGGCGCGGAAAGGGTAGTCTGATGGTTACAGCAGATCTGATCACAGGATTTCTCGGCTCCGGGAAAACCACGTTCATACGGAAATATGTTCAGTACCTTTTAAAGCAGGGCGAAAAGATATGCATCCTTGAGAATGATTACGGAGCGATCAATGTGGATACGATGCTCCTGTCGGATCTGCGGAGCGAGAGGCTTGGCATTGAGATGGTTGCCGGGGGA